>JAGRAY010000100.1 GCA_020434375.1 Bdellovibrionales bacterium
CACCTCTGCCAAAGAAATAGGCGATGTATCTGGTTGCAACGAAAATCCATTTTGAATCTCTCGTATCACTCTTTCTTTTGGAATATCTCCTACGACGGAAACCACCAAATGCCTAAATGAAAAAATCTGAGCGTACCAATCCAATAGTTGAGAGCGCGTAAATGATTTTACAGATTCTGGTGTTCCATTTCTAGGAAGACCATAAGGGTGACTTCCGTAGAGCGCACGATAAAATAATTCAATAGGATGATAAAACATATCATCTTTAATACGGTTAATTAGTGACAGCACGACAGAACGTTCTTTTTCAATTTCAGTTTCAGGAAAAATTGGGTTGAACAAAATGTCTGATAAAATCTCGATACCTTTTTCAAAATCTTCCGATAGCAAACTGGTCGCATAACCGAAGTGGTCCGCATTACTCTCAGGGTGAACAGATGTCCCTAAAGATTCTAGATCAAAAAAAACTTCATCAGCCGTTCTATTTTCAGTTCCCTTTAAACTGGTTTTCAATAAAAATTGGGTGATTCCACAATTTTTTTCGTTCTCGTCTTTTCGACCTCCTGGAAAGTAGGCATGAATAGAAACCAGCGGCACACCTGGAACATGTTGATAGAGAAGTGTAACCCCAGCCTCTAGAGAAATCACTTCACGACTTTTTGAACCAGGTTTCATCGTGGTAAAATCCCATGAAAGCGGCGAAACAGGCTTTCGCGGCAAAGATTCGATGGGCTCCTTTAATATTTCATGCTTTTTCTCAACTCTTTTTTTCAAACTATCGAGTCGGTTTTCAACTTCTGCACCGTCTCCAAGCTCATGTGGCACATATTCAAGCAAACTCATATTTTCAAATCGAAAATATTTTTCGGCAACTCTATTGAGATCAAGCGCGGTTTGACTTCGAATTGCATCAATCTGCTTTAACACCCTCTGATAATCTCCCATACTTTCGTGATAAGCTAAGCTCATGGCTTGACCCATCACATCTTCTTTGTCGCGGAAAAAACTCGATTCAATAATCGAATGAATGCGTTTCATTTCCAATGCATGGGCTGGCTCTCTAGCGAGGCGTCCAATTTCAGAGAAAATTTCTTCCTCAGTTTGGGGTACAAAGTCTTGCTTCACTTCTGACTCAATCACAAAGTATCCAATGTCTTGGAAAGCAATCTGAGAACATCCCACACCATGAACAAACTGCTTGTCTTCTTTAAGCGTTTTATAGAATCGAGAACTACGGCCCTTTCCCAAAAGAATACTTAAGCAAGATAACGCTGGGTAATCTGCGTGCGTCACAGGGACCGTATGAAAACCCATTTTTACAATGACTTGAGACAAATCACCCTTTATTCTTTTCATCTTGGGTTGAGTTTGTTCTGGCTCTGATGGACCTTGACTTACTTGCCCTTCAACCCGCGTCATGGGTTCGTACAATCTTTCGATGGTTTTTATAACATCATCGGCATTAAACTTTCCTGAAACCACAACAATGATATTTTCAGGCGTATAATGATGATTGTAGTAGTCAAGCACACGATCTTTTGAGAGTGTCAACAAGCTTTCCTCTGTGCCAATTCTCCAACGCCGCATACGATGTTTTTCAAAAGCTAATTCAAAAAGCTTTTCCCTCGCAAATGCATGAGGTTGATCGAGCTTTTTTTTCATTTCTTGAAAAACAACCTCTTTTTCTCTTTCTAGTTCCTTTGCATCAAACAAAGGGTTTAAAAGAACATCTGATTGAATATCTAGAGCCTCGTGAACAAATTTAGCAGGCACAATCGTATGATAAGAGGTATGGTCATAAGTCGTCGATGCGTTTAGATACCCACCCAGTGCCTTCGTTTGCATGGCTATTTCTCCAACACCACGCTTTTTAGTACCCTTAAAAAGCATATGCTCTATTAAGTGGGATATGCCACTGACATCGTCAGATTCATGAAAATAGCCCGATTTAACCCAAGTTAATACGCACGCAAGGTCAACGCGTGAGGACGGACACAAGAGCACCCTCATGCCATTTGAAAGAGTGTGTTTAAATACGCCGGTAATCAATTCTCTCATGGTACCAATATCACGTCATGCTGCAATATTAATAAGCTAAGGTCGTCACATACCTCAACGAGTCGCATTGATCTTAGCGCCGGTGTTCGAAATAACTTTGTTTTTCAAAACAGGAGGAAACTCGTCTAAATGGCTTTGCCATTCATCACGTGTGGCTTGAGATTTCTTGTCAAAATATCTAAATACCAGAATGGTCGTAGGTAAGAGGTAGATAAAAACACCCGCGATGAGCAACCCCCACGCTTCAATATAAGCCGTCACTCCCAAATTAAACGCGAGCACACCATAGTACAACCCTACTCCCCAAAACCCTTGAAAGGGGATCGCCCGCATGCCTCGATCTTGAAA
Organism: Bdellovibrionales bacterium; assembly: GCA_020434375.1. GTDB lineage: Bacteria > Bdellovibrionota_G > JALEGL01 > JALEGL01 > JAGRAY01 > JAGRAY01. Next base: position 2,407 of record JAGRAY010000100.1, read on the forward strand.
AGAATGACTCAAAAAGCGCTTTTCGATGGTTTGATAAACGGCTGTCGCAACAAAACCAACAATACCCCACCCCAACGCATTACTTAGTGGCACACCGAAGTAATATCCCTGATACTCATAGTAGTAGATTTTTCCTAAAAACCACTTTTCTCCTTGTAGCGCAACTGGATCAATCACGACATCAATCATCATCATGTAAAGAGCTGTTAGAATTAATACTTTCCAACTTTGTCTAATTTTAAAGGTGTCTGCAATACGGAAGGTCATTCCTTTTCCATATAGGGGCGCAAGCGTGTAAAGACTTAAAGAGAAAGATGCAAACAATAAAAATGAATACGACAGAGAATCCATAAAGGGAATATTAAAAACAAATAGCTCTTGGCCACGGGTGGATTCGGTGTACTGATACCAGCCGTAGGGAAAACCCGTTCTTGTCGACGAAAATTCAGACAAAAACGCTATCAACCAGGTTCCCAACCAAAACACCATCGTACGAATAAGTCCCATTGAGGTCACGCTTGCAAACAAAAACACGACAAGAAAAACAAACACATAAGGTCTGAGCGCAATTGTTTTTGCAAAAAGTACAAGAAATTCCATGTAAGCGCTGTAGATTATAGAAAGTTTTTTACGTGGCAAGTTATTGAAAAACTTGTTACATGCGTTTCTGATGGTTGGTCTTCACGGAGAGTTTGGTTATGGTAACATCGCTTACGCGATCATTTTAGAGCTCGTCTTTTTGTCTTTTTCATTGGTTTTTGTAGGCCTTGGTGTCTCTGAAATCAGAAAAGGCAAAAGTTGGTTAAAAAATATGATATTAATTCTTTTTGGTGGTGTACTGGCAGCCGTGAGTTTTTACGTCACTTATATTTTTATTCAAGGATAAAACGAAAGACAAAACGAAATGGCTACAACAAAAGAAAAAAAATTTGAAACAGCAATTGAGGAGTTGGAAACCATTGTTTCAAAATTAGAATCAGACGATCTACCGCTTGAAGATTCACTAACCCTTTTTGAGAAGGGAATTGGATTGTCAAAAACATGTAGCAAAAAGCTCGAGGAGGCTGAAAAAAAAGTGGACGCGCTTTTAAAAGACCTTTCAGAGCAAGCGATGACTGAGAAAGAAGACGATGGTCATGTCTCTTAATGAACACCTAGCACGTTACAAAGCCCTTCTCGAACCCGCTTTAAGTCGTGAGATCGCCGATATCACGGTTTCAGAAAGTTTGCACAAAGCCATGCAATACAGCTTAATGGCTGGAGGAAAACGCATACGCCCGGCACTTGCCTTTGCCGCTGCGGAAGCTCTAGGTAAACCTATTGAAGATGCCTTGCCCGCCGCCTGTGCGATTGAAATGATCCACACCTACTCGTTGATTCATGACGATTTACCAGCCATGGACGATGACGATCTTCGCAGGGGTCAACCTACCTGCCATAAAGAGTTTGGTGAAGCCCTGGCTATTTTGGCGGGAGACGCCTTACTAACCCAAGCTTTTTCTTGCCTTTCAAGCCCCAAGTGGTTGATCTCTGCCGACAAACAACTTCAGATTATTTCAGTGATGGCAGGTGGCGCCGGTGGCCTTGGGATGGTTGCTGGTCAAGTCTTGGATCTAGAATTTGAAGGCAGATCTTGCACTGAAACACAACTCAAAAAAATTCATACCCATAAAACAGGAAGACTGCTGTCATCGGCAGTCGTATGTGGTGCCATTTGCGGACAAGCCTCTCAAAGCCAACTTGAACAGTTTGAAATTTTTGGCAACGCCATTGGCCTTGCGTTTCAGATTGCCGACGATGTTTTAGATGTAACCGGCACCACCAAAGAGCTTGGGAAAGACTCCAACAGCGATCTAAAAAAAGGCAAAGCCACCTATCCATCTGTTCTTGGCATTGACCGGGCCAAAGAAGAGGCTCAAAACCTTTTGAGTCAGGCACTCGACAGCATTAGCTCATTTCAACCGCAAGCTGATGCGCTTTCCTTAATTGCAAAGTACATCGTCGAGAGGCGAACATAAAATACACTAACGGTGCCTAAAAAACGACTAGACCAACGCGTACTCGACGAGCACCTGGCATCGACACGAACCAAAGCTCAAGCGCTTATTATGGCTGGTGAAATTTTTGTCAATGGCAGCGTCATTGACAAATCTGGACACCTTGTTTCAGATGATGCGATCATCGATTATCGATCAAAGAAGAGGCGCTACGTAAGCCGTGGAGGGGAAAAGCTAGAAGGTGCGCTTAGGTCTTTTGATATCGATGTTCAAGGCTTGCATTGCTTGGATGTAGGAGCGAGCACAGGTGGTTTTACTGATTGCCTTCTTCAAAGAGGTGCCGCATCCGTATTTGCAATCGATGTTGGGCGGGGGCAACTTGATCATACGCTTCGAAACCATCCTCAGGTGACATGGCGCGAATCATTTCATGTTAAAAATATAACGCCTGAAACGTTTGAAAGAACTTTTGATCTGATTACCGTTGATGTTTCGTTTATTTCTCTCAAAAATGTCCTTCCCTATTTAGTGCCGTGTTTAAAAGATAATGGGCTTCTATTGGCTTTAATAAAACCTCAGTTTGAGGCGTCTAAAAAAGACATTCCCAAGGGTGTTTTAAAAAATGAATCAAAGCGCCAGAGCATTTTGCGTGACCTTTCTCTTTTTGTGCAAGGCGAACTCAAACTTAGAGAACCAAGACTCAGTGACGCCATTCTCAAGGGACCAAAAGGAAACCAAGAGACGTTTATTTTGGCCCAAAAACCCTAGACGCCTCCGAGCTGTCCCATCTGGCGAAAACCGGCACATTCGCATTCTGTAAACTATCAAATTATTTCAATAGGTTATGCGCCTACACTTTTGGCATGATCATTGAGATGTTAATAGGCATGAAGAAGTTTAATATTTATATGGTTCTAGGATTTTATGCACTTGGATGTGGCGTTGCGCCTGCGCCGGGACCCACAGGTGGTGGAGCCACATATCGACAGCTCGACACTTTTACTTCACCCGAGGGAGACAAAGATGGAGATGGCTTAGGCGACAAATATGAGGCCAATAGTCCTCTACTAGGCCCACAATGTGTGACCAAAGTTTCTTGTGGTGATGATGGCGAAGAGGATGGAGACAAACCAGAACATGCCAAAAACAACACTATGGGTTTTATTATAGCTGGTTTAGCTGGAGTTGTTGCAGGAGCTGGCGTTGAGGCCATTGCCCATCCTGTTGAAAACAAGTGGACCGAGTGGTTTGGCGAAAATCCCAAAGACGCTACGTTTACAACCCCCAATGGTGAAACCATGACCTTAAAAGCAGCACCTTTAGTAGGAGCCTTTAGCAAGTTCGCTTTTCAAAGAATTGGCGCCACAACGTACTTGAGATATTACAAAGAGGCCGAATACGACAAAGAAATTGAAATTCAATTGGATGGTCGCACGTTCAAAGGGAATAAGACGCTTCAGGCTTGCTATGTCACGACCCTTGGGTTTGGTGCCATCGATGAGAGCCAAATGAAAGCTATAATCCAATTAAAAACAAAATTTAGTGGCCGATCTATCTTTGCGATTGGCAACGAGGAATTTCAGGAAAACTGTCTTGTCGCGCAAGGTGGACTCGGTGAGGGTTTGTATTTTAGCTTTGAAAAGTATGACAACACTTCAAGAGTCGTGAGAAAAGAGCACCCTAAAATTTTGGGGTTTGATTCCGAAACTTACTTTGGTTTGTATCGACGCCCACCCAATGCCATTCGTTTTAGTCACCTTGACGACCAAGCTTTTCTTTCAGCTGCGTTTGTTTCTCAAGCTGATACAAATCAAACGTCGACCGATGATCACTTAATTTTAAACGATCTTTCCAATAATACGATGTGGTCTGCTCTTAACACAACAACACAGAAAATAAATTTTCTGATTCAAAATGTTACCAGTCCTAGTCCAACACCTATCGCTTTTGAAACACAGTAGATAGAAAACTAGCAGATCATTTTTATTATTTAAACATCTTTAGCCGTTAAACCGTATTTCTTGAGTAGGCGTTGAACAGACTTTCGATCGATGCCGGCTTGTTTGGCGGCTTTTGAAATATTGCCATTGTTTTTTCGAAGGCAATCAACCAAATAATCTTTTTCAAACGACTCAATCCATTTTTCTTTGGCTTCTTTAAAGGGCAAGTCGGGG
>JAGRAY010000101.1 GCA_020434375.1 Bdellovibrionales bacterium
AGCTCATGGAATCAAAGTAGTCTGGTGCAAATAGAACTTTGAAATCTCCCGTAAAAAGATCGGTCCACCGACCCTCTCTTTCTTTAGCTTTTTCCATTGTAGCTAAAACTTCACCGTATTTCTTTTTAATACCTTGATTGCACTCCGTCGAAAATTGTCTTGAAAAACTATTGTATTCAGAAGGAACATCTACTTCGAATGAAGTCTTTTGAAACATTCGCGGGTATTCTTGATTTTCTTCCCAAGCAGGCAAATATGGATAGCCAAATGTCAACAATAGTTCCTCTGTGCTAAAATCGAGATATCCCTCAAAATTCACCAAAACTTTTTTATTGTCTGATTTTTCGACGAACTGCTTTTTTCCCGAAACAAGATGTTCCGAGGCTGTACCAACATTATAATTTTCGGCAAAAGATCTAGCAAAAACCAAACCGACAACTTCTCCATAAGAGTTAATTAATGGTCCGCCACTATTCCCTGGACTTGCAGGTGCCGAGTATCGAAGATATTCAATATTTGGATCGTTAGGATCGGGTGTTGTGCTAGCCATAATGCCCTCACGAATAGCAATGCCTTCGCCGCCAACGTTTCCAACGGTGTATACTTTTTCGCCAATTTTATAGTCTTGGGAAAATCGTAAAACATTTTCTATGGCGAGGCCTGTGACCTCCAAGAACAAAAAGTCTCGTTTAAAATCAAAACCCAGAACCCTTCTTGGCTTAAATAGTTTTCCATCGTGCGTTCGAATCTGAAAGTTATCATTTATTTCTGCCAATTGGTTACCACGAATACAGTGAAAAGCCGTCAAGATCACATTTGGTGCCACGATAAAGCCACTGCAAAAACCGGCTCGATCTTGAAAATCTTCATCTTTTAAGTTGGCATACTTCTTCAGGTCGTTTATCAGACGTTGATCTTTAAGATGCTCAAATTCAACAATCTTAGGACGCACAAACGCAAGGAGTTCATTGGGATCCATGGGTTTTTTCCAAAAACTATGAATACTTATTAATATAGCCCCAAGAATAAAAATGGAAAAAGCACCTGCTAGCCATATCAGGTTTTTTCGATTGTGACGCAACTGCGCAGATAAATGCGAAAGATCATGAAGCTTGGATATTTCAGTATTGCCTTCCCAAAGCTGTGTTTCGGTTAAGAGCTCAATACCATGACCCAAGTCAATTGGCTTTTCTGCTGACAGTTTTTGAGGGCTCTTTGCACTTTTCGCGTTCTCACGAAGATCTTGATAAAACCACTCATCGTTTTCATGGTATATTCTGCCATGTTGGCGACTAATGTTTTGATGGGCCAAAGGTAAGTCGCAATCTTTTTCTCGCCCTAAAGTATATTCTCCAGGTTTTAATTCTTTTTCCAAAAGAATGAGACCCAAATACCTCACAAAAATTTTCATTTCTTCCCCATAGGACAAAGATTTTGAAGTTCACACAACTCGCATTTTGGGCGCAAAGAAGAGCAAACACGTCGACCATGAGATATCAGCCAATGGGACCAAAGCGTCCACTTATTTTTAGGTACTATTTTCATGAGATCTCTTTCTATTTTAACGGGATCTTTATGTTTGGTGAATCCTAAACGGCGACTCAATCGCCCCACATGGGTATCAACAACGATCCCTTCATTCTTCCCAAATGCATTACCCAACACCACATTCGCTGTTTTGCGGCCAACACCAGGCAATGACGTTAATTCTTCCATAGTTTCAGGAACATGTCCTTTAAATTCATCGACAATACGCTCGCAAGTGCCTTTGATCGATTTCGCTTTATTGTGATAAAAACCCGTCGATCGAACCATGTCTTCCAGGTCTTTGATTTTGGCCTTAGCTAGGAGTTTTGCCGAAGGATATTTCTTAAACAACGGTGGTGTGACTTTATTGACTCTGGCATCCGTACATTGCGCCGAAAGAATTGTAGAGATCAAAAGCTGCAGAGGATTCTTATGAGTAAGCGCACAATGCGCATCGGGATACAAACTTTCGAGCTTTGAAATAACTTTGGCTCTACGCTCGCTGTCTCGCGAAATAGGTTTCAATTTCTTTTGTGGTCTTCGTGTTAAAGACATGGTCTTTTGTCAGTCCTCCTTTTCTAGCCATAGAAACACCCATTGTCACATGAGATAAGCCTTCAACATCATGAGCATCCGGATTTATTGAAATATACGGGCAGTCATTTCGATTTGTATAGAGTATACGCCAGTCAAGATCCAGTCGATGAGGATTTGCATTGAGTTCGACAATTTTGCCTTCCTTTTTGGCAACATCAAGGATGCGTTGAACATCAATTTGAAATCCATCTCGAGCCAAAAGGAGTCTGCCCGTCGGATGACCCAAAATGGTACAAAACGGATTTTCAAGGGCTCTTACACATCGCTTCGTCATTTCCTCTTGGCTCATCTTAAATCTGGAGTGCACCGACCCAATAACGAAGTCAAAACGTTTTAAAACGTGTTTTGGGTAATCTAAATTACCATCGCTTAAAATGTCAGACTCAATGCCTTTAAAAATACGAATTTTTGGAAATTGTTTTTGAACCCGATCAATTTCGATGAACTGTGCATCAATATCTTTTTCTTTTAAACCATGAGCATAAAATGCAGACTGACTATGGTCTGAAATCCCGATATACGTATATCCTCTCTCGCTAGCGGCTCTGACCATTTCTTCCAATGTATTTTTCCCATCACTATAGTTTGTATGAACATGGAAAATACCACGGATATCTTCAAGCGTAATGATGTTGGGCAGCTGATGATCCTTTGACATTTCTATTTCAGACAGGCCTTCCCGCAACTCTGGTGGAATATAGTCGAGCTTGAGTTGCTCATATATATTGGCTTCCGTTTGGCATTTTACGAGTGACTCGCCTTTAAATAAACCGTATTCATTCAAGATATATCCTTGCTTCTTTGCCAAGCCTCGAAGCAACGTATTGTGTTCTTTGCTGCCTGTAAAATGATGAAGCGCGAAAATGTATTCACTCTCTTTGACGACTCTCAAATCGACCTGAATACCACGGTAGCTAATACTCGATTTTGTGGTTCCATGTGAGATAACATCATTAGGGCTTACAAGATTGACAAAGCGTCGCATGACAACTTCTGCATTTTCTTGATCTGCCGAACAGACTAAATCAATATCGTGAATAGTTTCTTTTCTTCGCCTTAAACTTCCTGCAATTTCAATTTGTTTGATTTCTTTCCACTTGGACATCTGTTGCAGCAAGACATGTGCTTGCTCGAAGGCCTCAGGATACAAAAACGTATTTCGACGTTGTTTTAATAACGCAATACCCTTTAAAATTTTTTCCTGGGTTTTAGATCCAAAGCCGTCAAGTTTAACCAATCGATTTTCATGACAAGCATATTCAAGTTCGCCAAGTGACTCTATCTGAAGTTCATCAAATAGTTTCTTCACTTTTTTCGGGCCAAGCCCTGGCACTTCTAAGAGCTCAAACAATGTGGACGGAAACGACTCACGAAGCGTTTTTAGCTCAAGCATCTCACCTGTATGAAAAAAATCTTGAATGTCCTTAGCGATCCCTGGGCCAACACCCTTAATTTTAGTGAGTTGACCTTTCTCTAAAGCCAATTCAAGATCATCGTCATGAGTCATAAGACTTCTGGCAGCGTTTTGATAGGCCCTCACTTTAAAGGGGTTAGCTCCTTTAAGTTCCAAAAGCGTGGCCATTTCTTCAAGTCGCCGTACGATGTCATTCGTTTTAGTCAAGTTTAGAAATAAACCACGACTTTCAATTTAGAGCAAATGGTAGAGGTAAGATTTACTCACAATCATTTGATTTGAACGCCACTAGGTAATTTTTCGATTTCCATACCTTCCCGAGCCACATCCTGGCAACAAAGCATTCGTTCAAAGGATTGACCCTGCTTACGCACATTGGCGGCACAGTTTTCACAGTTTGCATTCCAACAAAAATTTTCAAAGGCTATTTTAAACCCGAGAAATTGAAAACATCTTAATAGTTCAAGGTGTTCAGGAACTTGAAAAGCCTGGCCCTCGACAACAATGGTCACAAGCTTGTCTATTTCACCATAAAGTCTAATCTCATCTTCTGTTTGTTTTTTAAGCAAGGTAGAGACAATTTTAGATGATTTTTGATACTATTTCCAGGTGTATCCGATGAGTTTAAAATCGCCTCTACCTAAATCGCTTGTGGCGTCGCTTTTACTGCACCTATTACTGTTTCTATTGTCTTCTCCTCTTTGGTTACCAAAGGCAGTTAAAAATATCCCTGAGAATTCTATTTTTAAAGTTAAATTTTTCAAACCAACCAAGGATCCCATAGATGGCCGTATTGTCGACCTGGAAACACCTGAGTCTCTGAGCGCGATTTCGCCAAAAACCAAAAACCTCTCAGACAAGAACCGAGTCGTCGACAAAGAGACGCAGGCAAAGCGCACAGAAAATGCGAAGCAAGCCAGCAAAAATCGAAGTTCTAATGTCTTGCCAAAAAAGAATGGATTCAACTTTAGCCTCTCCAATGAATTCTTAAATCAACTTTCAACGAATCAAGAAAATACTGAGCCAAATCAATCGTCTGTTTCACCTAAAAACTATCTTCCCGACGTCGAATTTGGAGCCGAAACTCAAGTAAGTACACGTGAATTCAAGTATGCTTCGTTTTTTATTCGCATGAAGAGACAAATTGAATCGCAGTGGAACCCTCGAAGCATTGCGAGCACCCAACGTCTGGGGCGCCGAAATTACATCACATCACTTAACATCATTTTAGATAAAAACGGAAACCTCGAATTTGCCGAAGTCGCATCTTCTTCTGGAAATTTCTCCCTGGACCAAGAGGCACTTCGATCGGTTAAAGCTTCTGCACCGTTTTTAAACCCACCAAAAGGAATGATCGATAGCGACCAGAGAGTGTACATCTCTGATCTTCGCTTTATTTTGATGATGGGCGGTTTGTTCTAGTCTGATTCAGAATCATTCCAAGTCAATATGGGATGCCGAGCCGCTCGAGTTTCGTCCATTTTTTTAAACCCAGCGCGATGAGGTGCTGTCTTTACAATATCTGGATTATCCTTTGCCTCTTTTGCAATTTCGATCATGCTGTCAACAAATCGATCGAGCGTTGCCTTAGATTCAGTTTCGGTGGGTTCAATCATAAGTGCCCCCGAAACAACCAATGGAAAATAGACTGTCGGAGGATGGAATCCATAATCAATGATTCGCTTTGCAATATGAAGTGTCGATACGTGACTTTCTTTTTCTTGCCACTTATCTGTAAACACCACCTCGTGTAAAGACGGTTGTTCATAAGGCAAATGATAGCTACCTTTGAGTCTCGCTCGAATATAGTTAGCATTGAGCACAGCCGTATCACTTATGCTTTTTAGCTGATCACTCCCATAGGCATAGATATAACAAAGCGCACGAACCAACATGCCAAAATTCCCGTAAAACGCGCGAAATTTTCCCACTGAGTGGGGCACAGAATAATCTAGATCATATCGATCTTCACCGTTTTTTCTGATCACCGGAATCGGGAGGTAGTCCACGAGATTTTCCGAAACCACCACGGGACCAGCTCCAGGACCGCCTCCTCCATGAGGCGTTGAGAACGTTTTATGCAGATTGATGTGCATGACATCAATGCCCATGGCTTTAAAATCAACTTGCCCGACCAATGCATTTAAGTTGGCGCCATCACAATACATTAGCGCTCCTCGCTCATGCGCAAGTCTACTAATTTCGGAAATATTATTTTCGAATATTCCCAGTGTATTAGGTACCGTTAGCATCACCGCCGCAATGGAGTCGTCTAGCAATTTCTCGATGTCTGCAAGTTCTATGGTGCCGTTGGGTCCAGATTTAACTTGTTTGACCAAAAATCCACAAAGCGCAGCACTGGCCGGGTTAGTGCCATGTGCAGAGTCTGGAACGATAATATATTTACGCTTTGAATCTCCTTTGTTTCGATGATAGGCAGCAATCATTTTTACGCCCACAAATTCACCTTGCGCACCGGCCGCCGGATGCAAGCTGCAAGCTTTAAGACCCGTAATTTCAACCAACGCTTCTTGCAAAGAGAACATAACTTCCAACGCTCCCTGTGAAAATTGACTTGGCGTATACGGATGAAGACCCACGAAACCATCCATACCCGCCACTTTGTCGTTGATCTTTGGGTTGTATTTCATTGTACAAGATCCCAGAGGATAAAATCCGCCATCAATGCTAAAGTTGAGTTGTGACAATAGCGTAAAATGCCTAACCACTTCAAACTCAGAAAGTTCCGGTAGACCCTCAAAATCGTCTCGCAAAAAGTCTTGTGGAAGCGACTCAACCTCCGCATCTGAGTTTTCGCTGGAGGTATAGCCTTTTGCACGCTGAACATTCTTTGAAATCGCATGGGTTTCTTCATGCATATTGGGTACGTGATAATAGGGACGTTGAATATCAAAGCGTTTGTTCATAAAATTCTTTTTGCAGCCTGGGTGAAGTTTCTCAAATCATTGATGGTTTTAGT
>JAGRAY010000102.1 GCA_020434375.1 Bdellovibrionales bacterium
TGAGCTATCGCATATGAATTCTCCAAATATTGATCTTCCATTTTCTGATGTGACTTAAGTGCATCTATTAGTTCTGGAGAAAATTCAATTGCATCGAGTACTTCATATTCCTTATATTTTTCCTTTAGTTCTTTTTTCATTTTTAACGGATCTCTAAAGCGTTTCAAACGCTCTTGCACTTCAAAGATTTGACCTTGGGCCTCGTCAAAACTTTGATTCAGATCTTCAAAACGATAATAGTCCTGTAACTGAGCTCGCAATTCCTCAAGTCTCTTTTTTGCTTGGTTCTGTTCTGATTCGCCCGTAGACGAACTGCCTCCCCAAGACTCAAACCGGAAAAAAAGAAGATGTCTTAAAATATCCGGACTCTTAACGATTGTCCCTGACAGCACATTTTCCAATGTAGCTCCCTGAGATGGCACAGGAGGAATTGGGTTCCAAGTTTTCTTTTGAGCATGATAATCTTTTTGGATGCCAAACTTCTTGCCAAAAACCGTAAATATGAGCTCGGCTCGACTCAAATTCGGAAGCAAAAATTCATCAGAAAAAAGAAGATCACCCAAAACCTCAACAAGAGATTCTGCGCTCCAGTCTTCTCCCAAACGAATTGTCTGCAATGTGCGCGACGGGTCAGGCACAAAACGAACTCTTTGTCCGTCTGACTTTTGAATATCTAAACTCAGTATCTTCAACGAGATAGAGTTTATCGGACTATGATTCGAATTTCTAAATATTTAGGTCGAAAGTTGTGCGTTATCTTGTGCTTGCACCGTTTTTAATGTTGGAGACTCCGGCTCTTCTTGAGACTCATTCGAGGAATCTTCATCGATTTCAGTTCTATGACCTTCCTGAACTTGAGCTGCTTTTCCTCTTTTTTCACGAATGTAAAATAATCGGGCTCTTCGAACTTTTCCCTGCTTAACGACTTCGATATTTTCAATGGCAGCACTCTCAAAAGGAAAAATCCTTTCTACGCCGATACCGTATGAGATTTTTCGAACAATAAAGCTTGCGCCCTTGGTAGCCCCACCTCTTCTTTTAATCACGAGACCTTCAAAAATCTGAACACGTTCTTTTTCGCCTTCTTTGATCTTGACGTGAACTTTCACGGTATCTCCCACTCTAAATTTGGGAAATTTCTTTGCTGTTTTTAAACCATTAATAATGTCTTGTTTCGTCATCACTCACCTCTTTAAACTATAAAAGATCTGGTCTCTTTTGCCTTGTTTGCTTCAAAGCCTGCTCTTTGCGCCACTTTTCAATGTCCAAGTGGTGACCATTTCTTAATACGCTCGGCACTTCCAACCCACGAAAAACTGGAGGTCTTGTGTACTGCGGATATTTTAAAAGTCCAGAACTAAAGGAATCTTCCGTTATTGACTCCTGGTTACCAACCACGCCGGGAATTAGCCGCCCAACGGCCTCCATCAATACCATAGCTGGGAGGTCTCCGCCAGAAAGAATGTAGTCTCCAACCGAAAATTCTTCATCGACCCAACCATCAATAAATCTTTGGTCAATACCTTCATAACGGCCTGAAATCACGATAATTTGCTCCAATTTCGCCAAATTCTCTACAAAAGGTTGATCCAAGCGCCTGCCTTTTGGGCTTGCAGCCAGTATTCGGCAATTGGGCAATTTTGGAAGGGATTCCAAGGCTTGAACCAAAGGCTCTATTTTTAAAAGCATTCCAGCTCCACCCCCATAGGGTGCGTCGTCGATGGTTCGATGTCTGTCATTGGTATAATCCCGAAGATCATGGACGTGACACTCCAACAGACCCTTTTCTTTTGCGCGCTGCCATATTTGGCTCACCGAAAAAGCGTCATAGATCTTGGGTAGAGCAGAGATAATATCAAAGCGCATCGATGACCTCTGGTAGGCGAACTAAGATGCTCTGTTCGGTCTCCGAAATACTCAAAACAACATCTGGAATATTTGGCAAATAAAATTCTTGATCGCCTTCGACCACATAAACATCGTTAGACGCTGTCGGTATAATATTTTTTAATCGCCCAATTGCATGACCTGATTCATCAACAACAGAAAAGCCCAAAAGCTCAAAATAATAGTATTGTCCCTCTGGCAGCTTGGGCAGATCTGATCTATCGACGTAAAGCAATTGATTCGTTAATTCGGCGCAACTTTCTCTTGTGGTCAGGCCCTTGAAAGACACGACCCACTTTTGAGACTGCATTACCGCGCGACACACATCATAAACTTTTAAACTGGCTTCATCCTCGCCAACGCCAACACGATTAATATCCAGCAGAATATCTGAAGATGGATTAAACATACTCAGATAGACGTCTCCCTTAAGGCCTTTGGGTCTTCCAAGACGCCCCATCGCAATCCAATGAATGTGATCTTCTCGGTTCAATCCAAAATCTCGAGCATAACCCGTTTATTTTCTTTGATGCTTGCTGCGCTAAGCACTGTTCGAATAGCCTTTGCCGTTCGACCTTCTTTACCAATGACCTTTCCCAAGTCTTCCTTATTGACAGTGAGTTCGAAAATAGTCGTGTGTTCGCCCGAGACCTCTGTAATTTTGACGTCGTCTGTATGATCAACAAGCTTTTGAACAATGTATGTAAGAAGTTCTTTCAAGTTATTCCTCCTAAGAATCGCGATCGTTTAATTTATTTTACGGTTGAAGCTCGTTTGATAATTCCGGAAACAACAGCCGTTGGCTGCGCCCCGTGATCCATCCAATATTTAACGCGAACCTGATCCAAAACAGCTTCTGCTTTCTTTTTGGGGTTGTATCGACCAATGTACTCGATCACACTCCCGTCGCGCTTTTTTCGTTCATCGACCACTGCGATTCGGTAGTAAGGTACATTTTTTTTACCAAACCGACTTAACCTAATTTTTACGGCCATACTTGCTCCTATCTTTGTTGCATAAAAGAACCCTTCATGAGTGCACCAAGCCCCATGTTTCCTAATTGAGAAGCCATTTTCTTGGCCTCCACAAACTGTTTTAAAAATCTATTTACGTCTGTGACGGTCGTTCCACTTCCATTGGCGATGCGCCTACGACGACTCCCATCGATGATCTGAATATTTCTTCGCTCTCGAGGCGTCATGGATTTAATAATCGCGTCTATTTTCACCATTTCTTTTTCTGGTACACCGGCTGGTATCGCCTTTTGGATCTTCGCTCCGCCTGGCAACATACCAAGAATTTTATCCATTGATCCTAATTTCTTAATCATATTCATTTGTTCTGCAAAGTCTTCAACGGTAAATGCGTTTTTCTTCATTTTGCTAGCCATCTTGCTAGCTTGCTTTTCATCAAAAACCTTCTGAGCTTGCTCAACCAAACTAACCACATCACCCATGTCCAAAATGCGAGATGCGAGCCTTTCGGGATACAGTTTTTCAAAGTCGCTCAACTTTTCGCCCGTACCTACAAAATAGATCGGTTTTTTTGTGGTCCAATACACCGACAATGCCGCGCCACCACGTGTATCACTGTCAGTCTTGGTCAACACGAGACCATCAAAACCAACCTTATTAAAAAACTCTAGAGCAACGTTAGCAGCAGACTGTCCTGCCATTGAATCCAAAACATAAAGCGATAAATCAGGTTTAACGGCATCTTTTAGCTGTTGAAGTTCCTTCATCAGTAACTCATCAATCGCCAGACGACCTGCCGTATCAAAAATAAGCACGTCACCTAAAAGCTCACGACCCTCAACCTTCGACAGCGCATTTTTACAAATGAGCCTTGAATCATCGCCCTCGTGTGTATAAAACTTAAGCGCATCTTTTTCAGCAAGCTTTTGAAGTTGCTCTCTAGCGCCAGGCCTGGCGGTGTCTGCTGCAACCAACAATGGGTGCCGTCCCAATTCATGCTTAAACATATAAGCTAACTTGGCCGAGGAAGTTGTTTTCCCAGAGCCCTGAAGACCCATCATCAATACCTTTAAAGGTCGACCATGTACCGGTGGAATTTCAGCTGCATTTTCACCCAGCATCTCTCGAAGCTGATCGAAGAGAATTTTGACAAACTGTTGTCCGGGATCCACATTTGTGGAAACATCGAGCCCAAGGGCTTTTTCTTTCACGGAATCAACAAACGATTGAACCACGCGATACTGAACATCTGAGGCCAAAAGGTTCTCTTTAACTTCATCAATCGCCTGAGCGATATTTTCCTCACGGATCTTGCCAAGGCCTTTTAAATTCTTTACCGTCTTTGAAAGACGTTCTTGTAAATCTGAGAACACGCTAAACACCTAATATCGTTAAGTAAATATAATCCCATTTTATATGGAAAACGCGCGTTTATATTACACTTTTAGGCCTTCTGTCAAATGGGCTTAGGATCAAAGCCGTTGGAAATTCACAGCTCAATGATAGCGGCGGTAGATCATCATACAAAAAGCTGTGAGCAATATCATAATGCAAAGGACGGTGTACGAAATTCGAATAACGCGCGCTTTTGGATGATGGCCTCTCATGATATAGACCGAAAGCCCTAAAGCTCCGCCGAGCAGAACGAAATTTAACAAACCTATGATATGGTAGAAAGTCATCATTTTACCCCATCGAAATGGTACGATCACCCGAGGAGTTAACCGATTTTCTTGCAGAGCACAAGGTTTACCCTTATGTACCCAAAATGCCTCAAAAGCCGAACCAAAAATTAGATCAAACACGCCTTGAAGAGGTCTTGAATGCGCACGCACCGTCTTTAGGTCTTGAGACCTACGCCGTTACAAAACTTCAAGGCGATGCATCAACGCGCATCTATTATAGAGTGAAGGGGCCTGGGCGTTCTTTGATAGCCATGGTCATGCCGCTCAATCAGCCGTCGTCTATTGCCGAGGAAATCACTAAGGTTGATGGGCACGTTGTAGGCGAGCTTCCGTATATTAATGTTCAACGATTTCTTGAAACACATATTAACGTTCCCAAAATCTATATCAACGACACCCAGAACAATATTTTGTTAATTGAAGACTTTGGAGATCAACTTTTATTAGATCTTCTCAGTGGTGCTAATATCAAACAGCAAGAGGCACTCTACCGTGCGGCTCTCACGGAACTTAAAAAAATCGTCACGCTTTCCAAGCCAAAAGACGAATGCATTGTTTTTCACAGAAAATATGATGCCGATCTTTACAATTGGGAGTTTTTACACTTTGTGGAATATGCCATTGATCACGCGTTGAATGGTAAAGTTTCAAGCTCGGATCGAACATCGATCCTTGAGTCGCTCTATAAGTTATCAACCACCTATACCTCGTGGGATCAAAAAGTCACCCATCGTGATTTTCATAGTCGCAATCTCATGATTTTATCCAATACTGACACCCCGAAAGTAGGTATCATTGATTTTCAAGACGCGCTCTTGGCTCCAATATTTTATGATCTTTGTTCTTTACTTCGGGATTCCTATTTTACTATTGATAGAAACCTTCAAGACAAGCTCCTTGAATCGTACCGACAAGGTCTTGATCAAGGCGAACTTAAAATGACCTCGTCGTTTGATGAGTTCAGATATGCGTTCGATCTCATGGGCGTTCAAAGAAATATGAAAGCCGCCGGCCGCTTTTTTTATATCGATATCGTAAGGCACAATTCCAGTTACTTGAAAGACGTCCCGCGAACACTCACTTATATAAAAAACACGCTACTGGATTATCCTGAACTCAAGAGCCTCAAAGCTAAACTACTGCCTTTATTAGATGACATCACAGAAAAGTCTGCATGATTGAAGCCATGCTTCTTGCGGCCGGTTTCTCAACGCGGCTTCACCCTCTCACATGCGATATTCCCAAACCGATGCTTCCGTTTTTGAATCGCAAATTACTCGATTTTACGGTGGGCTATCTTTCTCATTTTGGTATCAAAAGATTAAGTACCAATGCCCATCATGGTCGCACACCTTTTATAAAAGAGCTTTCAATGCATCACGCTCTCAATATTCACCCTTTTATTGAAGACTCCATTTTGGGAACAGGTGGTGGCATTCAAAACATGCGATCATTCTTGACCCAAGACGATTTCATGGTGATTAACTGTGATTTTGTCTGCGATATTAACTTAAAAGAAGCCTATGCTAAGCATAAATCTAGCGGCGCTATTGCAACATTGGTTTTGGTTGAACACGAAGATCAACAAAAATATGGTGAGATCGGCCTTGATGATCGTGGTCAAATTGTACAATTCCCTAAACAAAACCTCTCTACAACGACGCCAATCGAAAAAGGCATGTTTTCAGGAATTCATTTTTTAAATCGAAAAATTTTTGATCTCTTCCCGAACAAATCGTCGTTTTGTATCGTTCGCGATGTGTATCAACCTGCGCTTGAAAAAGGCATTACCTTTAATGGCTATCTTTCAAAGGCAAGATGGCTGGACGTAGGTGAAGTTCAAAAGTATGCCACCGCACAGTTCCAACTTTTGGAGACGCCGTTTAAATGGATGACTACTTTGTTTGAAGATTCTATTATAGAGGCAGGCAAAGCCCCCTCAAACCGCTTCGCGGTTGGAAATTTCT
>JAGRAY010000103.1 GCA_020434375.1 Bdellovibrionales bacterium
TCTATCAAAAAACAGAACCGTAACTTTTGTTTGCGTTTTTGCTGCTTCGTAAGCACAAATGTTGCCTTTGATTTACAATAGCTATATCGGCCTATATTCCTAATATCTATTAAATTTTCCAAAATTTGGCCTAAGAAACGTCATTCAAACATGGTAACATAGTTTAACATTGAAATTTCACAAGCATACTGAAAGCGGTTCGGCACTGGTCATGTCGGCAATTGCGGTGTTAACACTCACTCTTGTTGCCGGGTTATACGTGCAACGACAAATCACCCAATCGAAACTTGTTAGAATCAACCGCGAGCTTTCAAATGAATACGAATACAAGAGAACTTTTACAAATTTAGTCGCATTGGAGTTTAGAAAATATCTGCTTCAAGGTGGCAACTCCATCAACAGTCTTATCGTAAGCTGCAATCGAGACACAAGTACGTTCCAGTCTTGGTATTCTGATTCTTACCAAGACGTACCCTTTACTGTCTCCGCTTGCGACAATACCGATGGAGACTCTAGCTTTACCAACGATTCGGACCAATTGCTTTGGTTTAAAGTGGATGCCACCTACACAACGGGAAGTAAAAAAACTTATTATATGCTTTTAGATGCGGGCGTTGAGCCTTGCTCACCTCCACTCACTTATAAATCAACTTATCCTACCGACAGTGGACCAGAGTCTGTGCTAGGCAATGTCGACTTAAAAGAAATTTATGCAATTGTGCGATATAAAATTCAAGTCTTCGACATTGAGTCCGGTGCACTAAAAAGAGAAATTCCCATTCCTAATTATTATAAATCTCAAGAAGGCACAGCATTTTGTTCTGCCGACAAGAGTAAGATTTGTATTCCTGAATATAATACGAATTATATGTTTATCGTTGATTTAAATACCGAAACATCGCAAAGAATCAATATGAATGTTGCAACACGAAACTTGGCTTACAACGACCCCTATATCATCTCAGGCTACGATGGTATTTCTATTTATAATATGAACACGGGGCAGGTTAATACCATGAGTCTTGGGAATCCATGTCGACCTGTGGCAAGAGATATCACTTCGAGCGACCCCTACTTTTACACGGTATGTGGTTCCTCCGGAAAGGTGTATAAAATTGATCCTACTACCATGACTAATTTAGGAATGGTTGCTCAAACGGGTTACAAAGGTGATGCTGCTGCAGCAGGCAATGGCTATTTACATGTGATGTCTGCAGATGGCGATAAATACAGCATGGTTAACTTGTCGACGGGCACGATTGCAACATTGCCCATGCCTTGTGCCGGAGCTGACAATTCTGATTGTATTGAAATCACGTCAAGTTTGTCCACCGACGGCACGGTTCTTAAGGTCTTTGGACTAAATAATGTTTATGTTTACAATGTCACCACGAGTCCTCCGGTTCTAATTGATACCATTGCCTCACCCGTCGATGTGGTGGATCCCGAAGGCCAGCATTTGATGGCTGACGGAACTTACCTCGTGCCTGCTGATGGTGACGACGAGATTGTAGTTTTTGCGGGTCCTGCTGGAGGCGTTGGAGAAGGTGGCGCCAGTAACTGCTATTAGAAAAAGAGGCGAAAGCCGCCACTTAGGTAACTTGAGCTTTTATGAAGATCGATACCCGCTTCAATCATAAAGTTAACTGATTTTCTCACAGGAACACTAACGCCAAACACGACCTCGATGGGAAAACTTACGTCATCTCCTGAGGTATTATCTTGAAACCTTATGGCATCGTCTAAACCTCCATAGATCGTCACGGAATTTAAGGCAAAAAACAAAATCAATTGATTTTCAATACTGATATCCCCCCAATTACTAGCACCAAACGATGTAAACATGCCAAGCTTTCCATCTCGCGTGCGAAACAATGGTATATCTAGCCGTCCACCCAAATGAATATCATCATCGTTAAATGGACTTCGCCCCAATCCCATGGTGACGTGTAGCCCATAGCCATTTGAAAAACCGTAACCACCATGAAAATACAGCGTAAAGTCATCATCTCCAGTTAACGTAAGTTCAGGTTCAACTGCTAGGGTAAACGCGCCTGCTGGCGTAGGTCGACTTCGAAACACTTCTGCCATCGCAGATGAGAAGAAACTATGACCAAGAATGAAGATACCCAAAACGATTTTCCAAAGTAATTTCATCGCAGTCATTCTATCACGACTGTCGAAATAGCTACGAAAGTTTCTTGATGGCTGCTTCCATCGAACGCATGCCATCGATCGCAGCGCTGGCAATTCCACCTGCGTATCCTGCACCTTCACCACAGGGAAACAGGTTTTCAATCTCAGGATGTTCCAATGTATTTTGATCTCGTGGAATTCTTATCGGAGAACTCGTTCGCGTTTCCACACCTAGTAAAACGGCTTCTTTTGTGATGTAGCCCTTCATATTTTTTCCAAACAGTTTAAACCCTTTATTCATTCGACTAACAATCCACTCAGGCAAAAGCTCATCAAGCCTGCTACTATTAACTCCAGGGATATAGCTTGTTTTAGGTAGATCAGCTGAATCTCTCCCAGATAAAAAGTCAACAAGGCGCTGCGCTGGAGCCAATTGACCTTCACCTCCGGCATGTTTCGCTTTCTTTTCCAGTTCTTTTTGAAAGGCGATGCCTGACAAAATACTATATTCGCGTCGAAACTCGAGCGTGTCTTGGGGCTCCACAGTCACTACAATCCCGCTATTAGCAAAAGGTGAGTCTCTGCGGGACAAACTCATTCCATTAACGACAACTTCCTCGTTTGACGTTGACGTTGGAACAATGAGGCCCCCCGGACACATACAAAATGAGTGCACTCCTCGCTCATCGATTTTGGTGGCCAAGCTATATTTTGCAGCGGGCAAAAGATTTGGACGAACCTGGTCACTTCGATAATGGTACTGAATACTATCTATTAATGGTTGAGGATGTTCTATTCTAAGCCCTACTGCAAAAGGCTTTTGTTCAAGACGAATGTTTTTCTTGTAGAGAAGGCTATAAATATCTCGACTCGAATGACCGGTAGCTAAGATCACCGCATCACCCTTGAATTCTCCACCGTCCAATGTGATAACACCAATCATTTTTTGTTCTTTGACAATAAAATCCACCACTCGAGTAGAAAAGTGAACCTGCCCTCCCGAATCAAGAAGACTTTTTCGTAAGTTCTCGACAACTTTCGGTAAAAGATTCGAACCAATATGCGGGTGGGCATCGACAAGAATTCGATTTGGAGCTCCGTGAGCCACTAAAGTCTGGTAAACTTTTTCTACTGGCCCCCTCTTTGTCGCTCTTGTGTAAAGTTTGCCATCAGAAAACGTTCCCGCACCTCCTTCTCCAAAACAATAATTAGAGTCCTGTGGAACAATACCTTGACGAGTGATCTTAGGTAAATCAAATCGACGGTCGTATACATTTTTTCCACGCTCCAAAATAATTGGACAATAGCCCAATTCAATAGCGCGAAGCGCCGCAAACAAGCCTGCAGGGCCGCAACCCACAATAATAATGTTCCGAGCATCCTTGGTAACATGCTTGTAGTTTGGAACCAATCGATCTTTAAGAGGAAGCAAGCGATCAACACCTACCTCAACTCGTAATTGTACTTTTATTTTTTGCTGCCTCGCATCGATGGAGTGTTTAAGAAGACGAATGTCCAAGCAATGACTGACATCTATCTTAAGCTTTTTAGCAGCCTCACTTTTCCAGCGGCTTTTATTCTCAGAAACCTCTAGAGGTAATATGATATCTACTATTTCAATTGAACCCGCCATGAGTAGCAACTATCTACCTCTAAATACGCGAAACCCTAAGAATTTCGTTTGCGAATAATTCAAAACCTCAGAAATATGTTCTTGGGTTCACGTTAGACAACGATCAAAGTCACTCATTAATTTTGTCGTCAAATCATCAACAATTCAAAGCGATTATTCATTTTGTGAAATTGCGGGTACAGTCAAAGGGTTGAAAGGAATCAATCGAATAATGAACACCGACCTTGCAGTTATACTTCTGGCACATGGCACCAAGAACCCCGAGTCGTCGCAGCCTGTTTACGGTTATGCCAAACAGCTTTCGCTACAGACACACTTGCAAGTGGAGCCATGTCTTCGTGAATTTATTGAGCCAAGTATACCCACCGTTGTCGACAAACTCGCAACCAAGGGCTATCGCACGATTTTTGTGCTTCCATTTTTTCTATTTAAAAGTGCCCATGTCACGCGAGATATTCAAAATGATATCGAAATAGAACGAAAGAAATACCCCGACATCAAGTTTATCATTGGCGAACCTTTGGGTGATGATCCACTCTTATTTGCGCTACTTTTTAAACGCCTCGAAGAAGGGTTGAAGCAATACCCAGGCCCCCTAAAGCATACCTAGGCGTCGAAAGCATTAACGTTTTTTTGAGTTACTTAGCTTTCTTTAGTTTGTCTAAAATATCTTTTGCCGCCTCTTTGCCACCCAAACCGAAAGATAAACCCGCTGCAAGTGCCATAGCAAAAACTAATCCACCAAATAAAATTTCAATCATACGCGTTGAAACATTAAATTGATCTAAGGCCGCCAAAAGAGCGAAAGTCATAATCAGAAAACGCACCAAACCTTTAAGAACTGGAAAACGCTGAATGGTATCACCCTTTAAAAATCCATCGGATATCTTTATGCCCCAAAGCCCGACCATGACAATTAAAAGCGCCACAACTGCTCGCGGAATAAAACCCAAAATCGTTTCTATAAGACCCGTTACTTGTGGAAGTCCTAAGATATCTGCCGAAGCGATCACTGTAATTAATACAACGAACAGATGTGCAAGTTTTCCAAGAAAGTGGGGAAGCGATTTAAAACCAAAGGGTTCAAGATGCTGATCTAGTCCTAGAGTTTTTATCCACTCTGAAATTTTAGTTTTTGTTAAAAGTTTTTCAACGCCCATACACAGATACCGACCAACCATTGTTCCTATAAGTAAAAGTATGAGAGCCGCTATTAAATTTGGTGTAAACAGAATAACTTTATTTACCGCGTTTTGAGAGGCGTTGATTAATGCATCAAGCCAATTTTGAATGCCGTTCATCATAGATAAGGTCTCCTCATAGTTGAAACAACTAGATCAATTTGGGTAATGTTCTCAACTATACTGTTAAACGTCAACTTACATCGACATTAAAAAGAACCTCAGAAATAGCAGCTTCAACATACAAAATGCTAAACTACAAATGGAATAGAAGTGATATCCAAAGAAAGGTGTGACAAATGCCAGAACCAACAACGTTATTCATAGGTCTTCTCTTTGGTGCCATTGGCTTTGGATATTTTCTGTATGGGAAAAAACAAAAAAAACTTGTTCCACTTATTTGTGGAATCACACTGATCACATTTCCATACTTTGTCGACAACCCTTGGATTGCTTTGGCCATTGGAACCGTCACTTCGATATTACCTTACTTCATACAACTCTGAACACGTCGTCTCTGTATTCCAACTACGTAAATTCATTTAATATAATTTTTCCAATATTTTGATTGGCCTCCATAGTTTTGTGTGCCTCTGCAGCATTCGCAAAGGGAAATGTCTTATAAACAATAGGTTCTAATAATTTTTTTTCAAAAAGTGGATTAGCAAACGCCAGAAAATCGGCCACAAGTTTTGCTTTGTACTCCAATGATCTTGGAAAAAGCGTTGTTCCAATGACTGTTGGCCATTTAAGATAAAAATCTGACAGATTAAAATCCTTAACATGGTCTCCACTTAAAGCGCCATACAAAACTATTCGTCCACCCTGCTTGAGTGTGCGTATGTTTTGATGCCAGTAAGCTTGAC
This sequence comes from Bdellovibrionales bacterium, assembly GCA_020434375.1. Lineage (GTDB taxonomy): Bacteria > Bdellovibrionota_G > JALEGL01 > JALEGL01 > JAGRAY01 > JAGRAY01. Next base: position 5,817 of record JAGRAY010000103.1, read on the forward strand.
CAACACAATCCAAAATAACGTCAATGCCCTGATTATTCGTCAAGTCTAAGATCTCTTTGTCAAATATAGTCTCATATCGGAGAATTGCATGCTTCGCACCAAGCTTTTGGCAATAGGCCGCCTTTTCTTTGCTCCCGACCGTAACAATCGAGTGTGCTCCCATTTGTTTAACTATTTGTATAGCAGCAGTTCCAATACCGCTGGCCCCCGCATGAATCAGAACAGTCTCGAGGGGCTGAACATGACTAATCCAATTTATCAGTTGAAAGGCCGTTAGAAACACTTCAGGGATTGCGGCCATTTCTTCAAATGATAAATGATTGGGAAGCGAAAAAGCTAGAGATTCATGCGCAACGGCCCACTGGGCGTAGCCACCACCATTAAGAAGAGCCGCTACGCGATCACCCGAACTCCATCGTGTAACCTGGTCTCCCACCTTATCCACAATACCAGAGACCTCGACCCCCAAAATTGGGCTCGCGCCAGGTGGCAATTTGTATTTCCCAGCGCGAATCAAACAGTCCGCACGATTAACTCCCGAAGCGTGA
>JAGRAY010000104.1 GCA_020434375.1 Bdellovibrionales bacterium
GTGCACGACGAGGGCTTCATCTTTCTAGATGTTTTTCCAATGGCTTCGTGCCATTGTCTCTCGAGTCCTTCGCGATCATCGGGGTGAGCGATTGAAATAAGTGATTTTGCTCGCTGTGCAATAGACTGTCCAAAAAGATCTACGCTACCGTACTCAGTCACTACGTGATGCACATGTGCTCGCGTGGTGACAACGCCAGCTCCTGATTTAAGAACTGGAACGATACGTGGTTGATTATTTTTTGTTCGACTGGTCATCGCAATGATGGGCTTTCCCCCGTCAGATAGTGCTGCGCCACGAATAAAATCGATTTGACCCCCTACGCCAGATATCACGTGGGTTCCAATTGAGTCGGCACATACTTGACCTGATAAATCTATTTCAACTGCAGAGTTGATTGACACGACTTTTCGATTTTTTGCAATGACTCTTGGGTTATTCACGTAAGCTACATCCAGTAATACAACTGCCGGATTATCGTGAATATAATCGAATAACTTCTTGGTTCCTGCGACAAAGGCACTAACTGTTTTACCAGGGTGTATAGATTTCAGCGTATTATTGATAATGCCCTTTTCAAGAAGAGGTATAGCGCCGTCCGACCACATTTCCGTATGTAACCCCAAATTCTGATGATTTGTTAAGGCAGCTAAAACAGCATCAGGAATACTCCCAATGCCTACTTGAAGCGTTGAACCATTTTCAATTAACTGAGATGTGTGTTGACCAATGGCGAGTTCGATTTTAGTTAAAGGCTTTGGCTTAAGCTCCGGTATGTCGTCGTTGACTTCTACAAAAGCATGAATCTGATCGATATGAATGAAGCCATCACCATGGGTACGAGGCATTTTCGGATTAATTTGTGCAATGACGAGTTTAGAGACCTCAATAGCAGCTTTAGTGATGTCTACACTGGTCCCAAGGGAACAGTATCCATGCGTGTCAGGAGGTGAAACATGAATCAAAGATACCTCTGGGGCTACGATTCTTTTTCTAAATAGTTGGGGCATTTCTGACAAAAAACATGGCAAATAGTCAACCTGATCATAATCGATGAGGGGTCTAAACTGAGCACCAACAAATAAATTTAAAACGCGAAAGGATTCTTTGTATTTGGGATCTGCATACCCGGCCGACGAAGATGTGTGTAAATGAATAATTTCACTATGCTTAAAGCGATTTGCCGCAGAAACAAGACCATCTACGAGGGATAAGGGTGTTGCGCAACCACCTTGAAGAAAGATTCGTGTTGTTGAAGGAATAAGAGCAATAACCTCTTCAACTGTTGATGCTTTTTTCATCTTTTAACAAAGGTACATAACCTTAAAGTTGTCGGTATTGCAAATGTTTAACCCAAAGGCATGTAAACCCATGATCGGTGCATCAAATTTTATATCGTGTTATTTTACTGATAATGGAAAAATTCATATATGTCGGTCTGGGAGGGTTCTTAGGAGCAGTGATGCGATACAGCGTTGGCACTCTTTTGTTTCCTATCGCCGAGCGTTGGCAATTTCCATTAGCTACGCTCTGTGTGAATTGTGTTGGCTGTTTTATTATGGGAATCGTAGCTACTTATTTTACCACTAGCTCCGAGAATCCAAATGAAATGCTTAGAATATTCTTAATGATTGGTATGTTAGGTGCGTTTACGACATATTCTGCATTTAGTTATGAAACGTTGTTGCTCGCGCAACAAAGTCGTTTTGCTTTGGGTGTTCTTAACGCAATATTGCATTTAGTGGGTGGTTGGCTTTTTGTTTTTTTGGGAATGAAAGCTTGTCAAAGTCTATACTGAAAGTAAAACGGTGCCCATGGGTCAACGAATCAGACTCTAACTATGTCAATTATCATGACAGAGAGTGGGGAAAACCTGTTAAAAATGATCAAAAGTTGTTTGAACTTTTAATCCTTGAAGGTGCGCAGGCCGGCCTTTCATGGCAAACTATTTTGAATAAGAGAAAAAACTACCGCCAAGCTTTTAAAAACTTTAATCCAAAAGATGTTGCAAGAATGAACCAAAAAGATGTTGCAAGACTTCTTCAAAATCCTGGCATCGTAAGAAATAAACTTAAAATCACTTCAACTATTACAAATGCGAAAGCTTTTTTAGAGCTTCAAAAAGAATATGGGTCGTTTAAAAAGTACCTCTGGTCGTATGTCAATGGCAAAACAATTGTCAAACGACCACATATGCTCAAAGATTATGTTCCAAGAGATGATCTAAGTGATACAATTAGCAAAGATTTAAAAAGAAGAGGATTTAAGTTTGTGGGATCGACTATTATTTATGCGTATTTACAGGCCGTGGGAGTTATTGATGAACATTCAAAGGATTGTTTTAAGTCTAAGTAAACACTGTTTTTTCATTTGTGTATTTGTGCTTGGAAGTGGTGCCTTAGCAAATGATGATGCCCCAAGTATGAGATCTGTCGTGGAGAGGTCTGTTGATCAGGTAAAGCAAAATCTCAAACAAACCATTCATGAGTACAATATCGCGAAGGACGAAAAAACAAAATTCCTGTGGAGTATGTCACTGTACGAAATGACTCAAGCGGGAACCTTTTCGGACTATCCGTCAATCGAACTCCTATTAAATAAAACTGAAAAAGAAAAATTAAAGAAAGCAGTTATGTTTTTTGAGACGACAAAACGAGATGTAAAAAAATTTGAACATTTGCTGACACCTATAGATGTAAAGTTTATCACAAGGGACAATCCTCATTCTGTATTTCTTCAATTAGGACGGTATACTCATGACTATAACTTCGGATCATGCACCACCAATAATATCCAAAGCATTTTGTCCCAAATGTCTAAGGAAGAATTTTATGCGAACTATTTAGTGATTGGGTTGTTGGCCATGACCTACGAAGATTTTTATAGTTTTAACTATAGAGATCGCATCAATCAACTTATTCGTTCAGATCCCAGGTTTAAAAAATTTGCTCATTTGTCCAAAACATTTTACGAAAAATATCATGACGAAAACGACATGGAAGAAACAAAGAAGGAATTGCTTGAAAATCAAAAAAAGGCTGAAAGGCATCTAAATGATTTCATGGAAAATAAAATCGATGATTTCAAAAAATATGTTTCTCAGAAAGTCATTATGTCACCAACGTGTTTTTTAGGTGTCCATCCGGAGATCCAAGAGTTTGTAAAAGTTAATCTGACGCTGGATCGTGGAAAGGTTTGGTTGAAAAAAATAAAACGAAAAGCAAGGAGTAAAACAAGTTGCAAAAAATATCAAACGATATTTAGGAAACTTTCAATCGATCGATCAACAATTTATGAAGCCTCAAAAAAGGACGCATTCAATGAAACCTATCATTTTCGGGACACCCAAAAGGGCTGCGAAATGTATTCATTAGGACCAGATTTTGAAAATCCATCGGATGATATTTTGATTCAGATATAGCGAGCAAGAGTAATGCAGCACTCTCTCTGATAACCAAGTAATTAGACTTTATTTTTGGAAGGCAGTGAATCCCGTTTTGATCGATCTGCACCAGAGGATGGCTTTCTGTTCTTATTAAAAGATCTTTTTTTGCCTCTTTTTTTTCTGCTTCTATCTTTTTTAAATGATTTTTCACCAGGTTTGGGAGGGTAGTATTCGGCGACAAAGACATGATCGCCGATTTTCTTTCCATATTTAGGTAAAGGTTCATTTTCTTTTTCAAGCTTCATAATGCGCAGACTTCGAAGATCTTCTAGACGTTTTCTGAAAACCACATCTAGTGCTGCTAACGCCAACTCTGTTTTTTGCTCAGACCACTTAAATTTATCTTTAATTCGCGTTGAAAAGGCATCTTTAATTTCTGAGATCTTTGCTGCCCATTCTAATCTTCGTTCTTCTTGCCTTTGAACCAGAAGCTCTTCTGGTGATTTAATAATGACTTCTTTCGAGCTAGAAGCGGGTGGCTCGTGTCCCTTCTTTGGTGTATCGGTCGTTTCCTCAGGAGGCGTCTCCACTGGAGCATGACTGGTTTCATCAGATGTAAGGGTATCCATGCTTTGTTCAAGAGCCTGATCTTGAGGCGGATCCTTCATAATGTCGGCGTGTTGAGGTGCTTCGCTTTCTGTGGAAGCATTTGAATTTTCAACGATTTTCGATTCCGAAGGTTTATCTGAGTTGGACTCCGTGGAACTTGTTGGCTTAGGCGGGGTGGTCTTTTTTTCTTGAAGAAGAATGTGTCGTAAATTAAAGGCTTCTTTAATTTCAAGGCGGGTAAACTCTGTAATTGTCTTCATGATGCCTTGTATTAAATCAAGTCTGCACGATTGGCCAATTTTGTGAGAAATTTGATCGGTTCAATGTCTGGGATATTTACCTTTGCGGCTTCGCGGCTGGAGATATTTTGAAGGAGCCCCCGGGCCAGAAAGAGTCCCCAGCGCCACTTTGGCCAGCGAAACCGCTGAGGGGGGGTGCGATTGTACAGGGCCCACGGCACAAGTGGCTCGGAGCCCTCGTCGGGTACAATGTCCCCGACTTCACGCCGTGGTATTTATGGTTTCTCCAGATAGTGTGCTATTTTGTGAATGGTGAAAGTCGCAGTTTTTGATATTCATGAGTTCGAAAAAAATCTATTTGTAGATATCAATAGAAATAAATTTCAATTCGAATTAACTTTTTTTGACGTTCGTCTTACACCAAAGACGGCTAAACTTGCTTACGGATTTGATGTTGTCGTGGCTTTTGCAAATGATCTTCTTAATGCAGAAACCATTGATATTTTGGCTGGTCAAAGCGTTCGTTTAATTGCTCTAAGGTGCGCAGGACACAACCAGGTGGATGTGCCTCATGCAAAAAAATTGAATATTCCTGTTGTGCGAGTGCCAGCTTATTCTCCTTATGCGGTTGCTGAGTTCGCGGTTGCGTTACTTCTGACGTTGAATCGTAAAATTCATCGCTCATATCATCGATCAAGGGAAATGAATTTTTCTCTAAATGGTTTGGTGGGATTTGATCTGCACGGCAAAACTGTAGGAATTATTGGCACAGGAACCATTGGAAGTGTGTTTGCCAAAATTATGCATGGATTTGGTGTTAAACTATTGGCATACGATTCACGCAAATCATTAGACTTGGTTGATTCGTATTCGTTGACTTATGTTACCCTAGAGGAATTATTAAGTCACAGCGATATCGTTTCTCTTCATGTGCCTTTGAATCAAATGACAAAACACATGATCAATAGTGAAACTATTTTTAAAATGAAAAAAGGAGCTTATCTTGTCAACACCGGTAGAGGCGCTTTAATCAATACATCATCGTTGATAGAGGCACTAAAAACAGGGCATTTAGGTGCTGCTGCGCTTGATGTCTATGAAGAAGAAGAAAAGTTTTTTTTCCAAGATCACTCTGGTGATATCATTCAAGATGACCAATTGGCCAGACTTATTAGTTTCCCAAATGTTATTGTGACTTCCCATCAAGCATTTCTTACGACAGAAGCACTACGCAATATTATTACGACAACGCTAGAAAATATTGGAGAGTACGAACAAGGCAAGACGTTGACCAATAGGGTGATAGTATCGTGAGAGTCTTATTATGGTTAGTGTTATCTTTGTGCTTGCTGGGTATTGCTCATGCTCAAAATCGCTCATTTGTAAGAACCCCCGAGGCGACAATCCATTTTGTTCACGAGACGAAATTTGATGCGGAGAACTCATCTGTGCGGGTGGGATTTTTTTTTCAATTAGAACCTCACTGGCATATCTATTGGAGAAATCCTGGTGACTCAGGTCTTCCACCAAAGGTAGATTGGGTAAATTCCCAATCCTATCATTTTTCTGATTTTGATTGGCCAACACCTAAGCGCATACGCATAAATATTTTGGCCAATTATGGGTACGACAACGAAATTCTCTTACCCCTAACAGTCACTCGAAAATCGAAAGAGACACCACAAATTGAGGCAAATTTATCTTGGCTCGTGTGTAAAGAAGAGTGTATTCCAAGACAAGCTAATCTACTTCTTGACCCAACGAAAACACCGTCGTTTAATATTGATTTTGATAAAGGTCAGGCCAAATCACTAAAACGATGGGAGTGGAAAAGTCTCAAAGTAAATGAACAAAAGCTAGTTGCCAACTTAATGGTAGGTATTCCTGCTCAAGATATAGAAATCAATGAAATCGATTTCTTTCCCGTTGAGTCGGGTATTATCAAAGCGTTTCATCCTCCTTCAGCAAAAGTTCTTTCTAGTGAAAACGGAAGTTCATTACTTCAAATGGTTTTTGAGAGTGCCTTAAATGATTCAAATCGTAAGATAGATAGTTTTTACGGTATTTTAAAAGTGTCGTCGAGCCAAAGCTATAAACTGCAGAAGG
>JAGRAY010000105.1 GCA_020434375.1 Bdellovibrionales bacterium
GAGGTTCCAACGGTTCTGGAAAGACAACTTTGTTGAAGATGTTGTCTGGAATGATTCGGCCAACCAAAGGTAGAATAACCTTTGGTGACAAAGATATTTGGGATGATATCGATGAATTTCGGAAGAAAGTAGGGGTCGTGTTTGAAGAACCTATGCTGTTTTCTGATGCTACGCTTTTGGAAAACTTGAGATTTGTAATGACGCTTTATGGTTGCACAAATGTCGAGGCTCATATTGAGAAATGGGTAAATGAGTTTAAATTGTCACATCAATTGCACGAGCCTTTTAAGTATTTATCGAGAGGTGAACGTCAGAAGGCATCACTCATTAGAGCATTTGCACCTGATCCAGAACTTCTTATTTTTGATGAACCCCTTACCAGTTTGGATATCGAGTCTCGACAGATGATCCTAAATGCTTTTGAAAATAGCACACAAACTCTTGTTGTTTCATCTCATGAGCCAATGATATTTTCAAAACGAAATGCAGTAACGATTGATATGAATCACGAAAGGGTTCGTTTGTGAGTCTTTCGGCATTTTGGAACATATTTTGCTTTTTGATTCGTGCAGAGATTAAAGCCAAGCAGGTTTTTATCTCTGCCAGCCTTTTTGTATTGCTCTGTGTATTTATTTTTTATTTTTCGTTTAACGCATCTCAAATACCAAGTGTCAATTTGATCTCAGGTGTTCTTTGGATAACGTATATGTTTTTTGTGAGTAACTTGATCTCGAATTTATACCAACGTCTGGTCGCCGGAGGTTTTATGAGTGGTATTCAGATGACCGGATGTGGTGCTACCACGTTGTTTTTTTCCATATGTGGATTTGTCTTGTGTATGGTTTTGATACAATCCATTGCTCTCATATTGATATTCGATTTATTTTTTCAGATGTCTGTAGATATCGGTCAAATAAGAATTTTGACGATTGTGACAATAACAAGCTTTGGTGTGTGCTCCTCGGCTTTATTTCTTATGGAAGTTCTTCAGAATGTTAGATTGAAAGATATTCTGTTTCCGATTCTATATCTTCCTATTAATATGCCTTTGATGATGGCTTCTGTGAAGGCAACAAAATTAAATATTGTGAGCTTGGAAATTCGATCACTTTCGTTCCTAGTTGGAATGAATTTGGTTTTATTTGTTACGAGTTGGTTGCTTTATGATGTTATGAAGGAAGAACTGGCATGAAAGTATTGTTTGTAATCACGGCGTGTTTTATTTTTGGTGCGTTTTCTATGGTGTTTTTTTATGCACCTTCGGAAGCAACGCAAGGTATCGTTCAGAAAATATTTTATATTCACGTTTCAAGTGCGATGACAATGTATCTGGGGTTTTTTATAACGTTCCTATCTGGATTAATGTATCTTGGCGAGCGACGTTTGCTATGGGATGAAGTTGCGAGTTCTTGTGCTGAGGTCGCTTGGGTGTTTTGTTCGATAGTACTGCTTACAGGACCTATTTGGGCCAAGCCTATTTGGGGTACCTGGTGGACTTGGGAGCCACGGTTGACAACAACTTTTCTCTTGTGGCTGATGTATTCTGCTTATTTGTTTACCAGAAGTGCGATGGAGGATTCGTCAAAAAAGCCATTGGTTTCTGCAGTTATTGGGATTGTTGCATTTATCGATGTGCCTTTGATTCACTATTCTGTTAAACTTTGGAGAGGTATTCATCCGTCTGTAGTCTCTACTAAAGGAGGCTTACCTTATTCGATGAAGTTAACGCTAGCCGTGTGCACAATAGCATTTTTTCTTTTGTTTTTTGTTGTTAGTTTCTATCGATTCAGATTAGAGCAATGTAAAAATCGACTAAAATATATGATAGAAGAAGGGAATTAGGCATCGATGATTTATTTTGTCAGTGGGTACTTAGTATTTTTGGGAGTTTTATTTTTATATCTCTTTAAAATATCAAAAGATTTAGGCGTGATAAGTGTTAAACTAGGCGAGCTCGAATCTCGAGTAATGAATGATCATTAATTTAAACTATTTAATCTAAAATATTGCATAGTTGATCGCAATATTAGCCGTTATTCCTTCAGGGTTATTTCGTACGTATTGATTTCTCACGAATGATTTGTGAGCAATAGTTGTTGTCGCCGCCAAATGGTCGTTAAATGAATAGTTAATATCCAAGCTAGCAATCATCATTCCGGCACGATTTGGTAGGTCGTCTTGAGCAAAGTTAGAATCCATAATTGAAATAAGACAATTTGCTGCGATATTCAGTCTTTTTGAAATATGAAACAGGCTGCTTAATCGCGCTTCTTTTCTAGTTTGACTGCCATAGAGTCCAGAATTTTCACCCGTACTTTCTACACGTTGAGATAGGTCCATTTTTATAAGGGTGTTTTTTGTTTGATGTGATAGTGAAAAACCTCCCAGAGGCAAAAAGCTGACGCTGCCTTGATCCGAGTAATGGCATGTTGAAAATCCACTATAAATTGAGAACCTTAGGTGTGGAGACAAGTTTCTTTCAATGCCGTTAAATAGGCTCACAGTCATTTGTCTGTAAAAATTTATGTTTTCCAAGCCGTTTAATTTTTCAATATCTTGATATGAGTCAGAAAAATCCATTCCCGAAAAAAGAAGGTTTCCAAATGGATCTCTTTTAGAAAGCTTAGCTTGGATCGATTTTTCTATTGTTCGGTCGAATCGAAAGTCACCATAATTTCTTGTCATGCCTTCTAGAAATGAAGCAGAGAAAGCTATGTGATTGCTTGTTTCACCGCTGATTGTGTTGTAGATTTTTAAGCCGCCATCGTGCGAAAACAGTCCAAATGTGTTTTTGTGAGTGTCACTCATTCGATTCAATACTTCGAAAGAAGCGTTTTGGCCAAAGGCTGTCGAAATGCCGGATATCATTACAATGTAAAAAAGAAGCCTGAGTTTCATGTGACTTAATAGGTAAAGCAATTAGAGTGCCAAAAGCCGCATTAAATACCATTTTTAACTAGCTGAAGTTATTGTATTATTTTGAACGTCTCAAACGAAGTGTGCCTAAAATTAGCTTAGTGAGAACCATAGTGAGCTATTTTTCCTCACTTTCTAGCAGCATTTAGAGCTACTCTTGTAGCTACTTGATTTCTTTCATTATTTTAGTCCTTCTGTACAATAAAAAAGTTAGAAAAAATTTTCATAGTGAAACAGTTTTTCGTGAAAAATTTGCGTACGAACCGCCTCTTATTAATTTGCTTTGCAGGATTGAGCCTAACTCAACAGGCGTTGGCGACAATTCGGGTCGGATTCGCGCCAACAATAGGTACAACGTCTCAGCCTAAAATATTATATGGCATTGAGCAGGTTGTGCGTGCTGATATTGCTCAAACCGGAGAATTCGAACCCGTCAGAAATCCTGGAATTTTAGGCAAATTTCGATTGGACTCTTCCAGCGAGGCGGCTGGAGTTGCAGATGTTGTTGTGCAATTAGCCGCAAGAGATACATTCGATCATCTAGAGATTATCGTGAGAGCAACAGATCCAAGCACGGGATACAATCTTGGTAGTCAAAGAGTTGAAGGGCAGTTTCAAAATGTAAAGTTACTCCAGGATCGCGTATCATCTGCCGTATTTACGGTTTTGCGCTCTAGTGTTCCTCCAACAAAACAAACTCAAATTTTCAAAGGCCATATCAAAGAAGCATCAACTCTACATATGTTGGGAGACGTTGAAGCAAGTCTCGATAAAAGTGATATGTCGGCAGCTCTTGAAGCTTTGTCCGAAGCAAGAGAAAAAAATCCTGAGTCTTCTGTGACCAAATATCATCTTGAAACCTTAGGCACAGAATATCTGAAAAATGCAAAAGCAGCTGATGACAGGGGTTATGCCTATCTATACTTACGGGACCTTGAAAAGTCACTTAAAGAATTTGACGTTGCACTGAAAGCAAACCCTAAAAATCAGAGAGCTTTGCTGGGTAAAGCAGAGGCTTTTATGTTGCTTGGACGAACTGGAGAAGCTGCTGAGTATTTGAAACAAGCTCAACTTAGAGATCCAAGAAATCCAAAAATTTCAAATATGCTAGGCAAAATTTATATGGCCTATGGAAAAAGAGATCTAGCTATTTCCCAATACGAGAGTGCATCTAAGCAGGGATCACAAGATCCAGGAATTTACGAAAGTTTGGGGCATGCCTATGCTCGAAAAAACCAACTTAATAATGCGTCGGCTGCATTTATTAAAGCAGCCGACTTGTCTCAAGCCACCTCTGACTTTAGAACCGCGCGTATTCTATACGCTAAAGCAGGAAAAATTAATCCAAATGCCAACGTCGTAAATAAGGAAATAGAAGTACTCATTAAAATGGGTGAACTTGATTTGGCAATGAGTATTTTGAATCGACGAATTATTGAAAGACCAGATAATGACTACTACCGAGCTAAAGTTGGTCAAATCTTCATGCTCAAAAATCAACCTGATCTTGCACTGAAAAGATTAAAAGAAGCTTATGAGATGAATCCCAGAAGTTACGAAGCCAATTTGTATATGGGTGTTATTTATAAACTCCACTATAGAAATCCCAATCAAGCCATCAAGTTTCTTGAAGCCGCACTTAATGTGAAACCAGAAGAAGTTGATGCAGGTCTGATGCTTGCTGAGCTTTATCTAGAACAAGATAAAACAGTTTCGGCAACTGTTTTGCTTGAAAAGCTAATTAGAATTCATCCCCATCATGTCGAGTTAAAATTACGACTTGGCGATGCCTTCTACAGGCACGAAAATTATGCAAGTGCAAAGGCCGCCTATAGCAAGGTCATAGAAATTATTCCAGATCATCTTGAAGCACATGAGGGTTTGGCCAAGGTTTATATTCAGCAAGGTGATGTAACTGAAGCCTTAGCAGAATTAGATAAAGTATATGCACTTGATGCCACGGGTAATTACTTTGTGCGGGAAGGGGTTGCGCTACTTGAAAAACTTACGTCTCGGAAACTCATTGAATTAAGTTTACGTTTTCCAAAAATGGTCTCGAATGGTACGCGCGATATTTTTATTAACCAGATTGCTGTTGTGCCGCTCGAATATAGAAATAGTTGGGATGATTATCTCAAAGATTGGTTTTCTATTTATGTGGTTGATCGAGAAAGACTTCGCAAAGAATTGGAAATCGCAATCTATTCGCGATATCGAATTATTCGACCTTTAAAATTCAAATATACAACCATTTCAAAATCGGAATTTAATACGCCAGCTTCTATGGAGGCGTTGGCAAAAGATGTACAGGCCGACGGTATCTTTGTATTCGATATTTTGAACTCCAAACGTGGCCCAAATACCGATCAGGTCAAAGTGGATCTCATGTTGTTTTCTTCAATTGATGGGTCGCTGCATGGCATTCCGGATCCCAACACAATTGAACCAGCTTTTTATCCAAAAAATACGATTATTGTTCTAAATAAAAAAGCGCCAGGAGCATATCTTTTGTGTCTTTGTCTGTTTGGTATTCCATTTTTCTATTTTGGCGTGTACCGGGTCAGAAAGAGAGGATGGGGCACTGTCAAAGTTGTTGTCAATTATGATCCAAAGTTGGAAAGCTTTTTAACCTTAAAGCTTTCCACGAAAGAAGAATCTCTAAACTCGTCAGATCAATTTATTGTGCGAGACAAAGAAAAGTATAAAAAGAAAAAATATAAAGAACTCCTCAAACAAAAAGGTACTTGGGTTAAGCAAATGGTTGGAAGGACTACAGTGTTTGAAAAGGTTCCCGCGCGAGATTACTATTGTTATTTATTTGGCACTATAGAGGATACAGGACTAACAAAGAAAACTGTTGGTAATTATTCGATGGCTCAGAAAATTACACTAGGGAAAGGTGAATTTAAGGAAGTCATCTTTGAGCTTGAAAAAAAGGAAGCCTATGTAACAGTGTTTGTTCTAAATAATGAATCGTTTATTTCTGGAGCGGAAATCAGGTGTTCAAATTCTTCAGAAATGAAATTTTCTAGAGGTGATACGGGGACGTTTTTCTATCTACCTGTGGGCGATCATACTATTTCTGTGAACCATGAGGGCAAGACATATAGTCAAAAAATTTTGATACGAGATCTTCAAGATCGAACTATTCACTTCGATTTGCGTGACGTCGACTTGCTTTTAGAAAATCAAGAAGTTGCTAGTGAGAAAGTCGTAGCAGTGGCTGAAAATCTTGAACAGCAAGGTAGGCATGACGAAGCTTCTAAACTTTATGAAAAAGCTGGTCAACATGAGCAG
>JAGRAY010000106.1 GCA_020434375.1 Bdellovibrionales bacterium
CGAACACGGAAGTTAAGCTCTTCAGAGCTGATGGTACTGCAAAGGAAGCTTTGTGGGAGAGTAAGACGTCGCCGCATTTAATTTAAAAGGCAGTGCCCTAAAACAAGGGCACTGCCTTTTTTTATGTCTTTTGGTGTATAATTACTGTTTATGCTCAAAGATTTTAGCAAAAAGTTCTTCCAAGTTTTTTACTTTGTTCCTTTTACGACCGTTTTGCCACTCCTACCCTACCCGGCATCGTTTACCTCGCCAGAAGTCATTTTGGCAACCGCCATAGGCATCATCTTTCACCTATTAGCACCTTACACGCCTCCCAAAAGCTTCTTGGATCCTCATGAACAGGATCGAAACAGCACCTGGTTTTTGCTTATTTCCTGCCTCTTAGTTTATGAAGTTTCGATGGTCGAATTTACTTATGTCTTTGCTCTTAGTAGAAAATGGCCGGTCATGTTGGGAATTGGATGTCTTTTGGCATTGTGTGGTCTTTCACTGCGTGCTTGGTCCACGAAAACACTAGGACATTTTTTTACAGCAACGATTACCTTAGAAGAGAATCAGCCCATTATAAAAGACGGACCGTACAAGTATTTACGACACCCTGCCTACTTAAGCTCTATGATAAGTGCCGCCTCAATACCATTTATCTTTCAAAGCCCCTGGGGGTTGCTGCTTTTTGTTTTTGTACTTATTCCCAGCTATCTATACCGAATTCATGTTGAGGAAGATGCTTTAATTTCTCAATTTGGAGAAGCTTATGAAAAACGCGCCAAAGAAACCTGGCGCTTGATTCCCTTGATTTATTAATATATCCATCTCTCGTGTCAAACCTTCACGATAAGTTACTCAGTAAACTTAAAAAACAGACATCTACTTGCCTCGTCGAGCACCAAATGCTTCAGGCCCATGATCACATTATGGTGGGCCTCTCTGGGGGTAAAGACTCTTGGATGCTTTTATATCTCTTGGCTCAACTCAAAAAAAACATGCCCTTTCCGATTAAAATTTCAGCGGTTACCATCGATGGAGGACTTATTGGCTTGGATACCACCACGCTTGACGCTCAAACCAAAAAGCTCGATGTACCGTTTTATTTGGAACGTCAACGCATCTTTGAAATCGTGTCAGAAAAAAAAGACGAAGGCAGTACGTTTTGCAGTATGTGCGCTAAACTCAGGCGTGGGGCTATTTACACCATGGCCAAAAAAATCGGCGCCACGAAAATTGCTTTGGGTCACCACCTAGACGACGCCATCGAAACGCTTTTCTTAAATATGTTTTACTCCGGAAGAATGGCGGCGCTCCCGCCGGTTTTACATTCTGACTCGGGTTATGTGCCCATCATTCGTCCCCTACTCTATTCAACTGAGCATGACCTTACACAAGGTTTTAAAGCCATATCGTACAAAAGTGTCGGCTGTGCGTGCCCAATTTGTCCCATTCACCCAGAATTTGACGGCCACGACGATCTTAAACGCATGGCGATGAAAAAGCATATTCGCGCCATGGCCGCGGATAACCCGAGTTTTTACGACAGTGCCCGCACAGCGCTTAAAAGCGTCGAACTCTCACGCTTTTTCGATGTGAGACACATGGATCGGGGCCACGTGCCGATTTTCTTAAATCGGTGACGTGGCCCCGAAAGCCCGCAAAAATAAAAACCGCTTTCTCTCGCTCCAAAACACCAGTCGCTCAAGCAAAGCGATTTTTATTTTTTTTGTCTGGCCAAGTCCAGTTTTTAAGTTTGTGTCCCCATTTGTCCACAAGTGGTGCCAATAGTCGCGACAGAAACCACCCAACGCATGACAGAAGTATGGCAATCGAGCTAAGCATCGTCGTTTTATTATTAGATGCCGACATCTGTGACTTCATTTCTTCTAACTTCTTCTCGAAAAGCTTTAGTCTGCCTTCCAGCTGAGAATATCTATCTTCGATACTCATTATTTCGTTAAATTTTTTAAGCTCCGCTTCTTGAAATAAATTCTTATGCTTTGAAAAAAAACTCTGAAGCTCAGCGTTGCTAATAGTTCCATCTTTAGAACTTTTTTCTAAAAAATTATCAAAATCTGCTACACGCTCAGCTGACATTTTATATTGAGCATTATATTTTAGATATTTAGGGATCGACACTATGGACACTACCGATAAAACTATTGTTATCACTATGAGATCTACAAGAATTGATTTCATAAGAAGCCTTCATGTTACCTGCTGTAACCTCTAAGAAATAGTTTTTCGATTTGCCTATGATAACGCGATGTATTATATAAAGCCCATGAACGCTTCGAAGATTTTAAGTTTTGCGTTTTTGGGGATGGTTTTATTTACTTCACATAGCCAAGCGCAATTTTCTGTGGCGACACAGTGGACTAGGACAATATTGCCACCAAGAGCACTGGATATATATCCTCTGTTAACAGAAAGTGGAGATCAAAAGGCCGTTGACGAAATGAAAAGCTCTATAATCAATGACTTTAAAAGGACGCAGTCTGATTTAAAAGCTTGTGAAGACCCTCGCGTCGTCAATGAATTCAATCAACTCGTGATTCAGGCTTATCGATATGCTCGGGCGACACCTGTAGGAGGCAACGAGGTTCCACTGTTTTCTCTATCTGAGGCTATATACTTACTTATCCTGTGTGATGGGACCCCTGTCGAATTTGCCTTCGATAAATCAGATAAGCAGAGCAGTCCTTTTTCCAAAGAAACGTATGATTATTTTATCAACGACATCACTGAAGAAATAGATCCAGGATATAAACCTGTGGCCAAAAAAATTAAAAACGCCTACCAAATTCGAACCCTGTGGGACCTTGTTAAAAAAAGCGGAGACCACGAAGGCACACTTCTACAAAACAATATTCCTGATTGGATTCCGCATATTAAAAACAAACAAGACTTTCAGAAATTCGAGAATACCGTCGAAAAATATCTAAAAACACCGAATATCGATCAACTCAAACAGGCATTGAAAAAAGCATTCCCAACGGCCTAGCGAAACATCTTCTTAGTCACGAGAATTAGGATGACGTCGCACGCCCCTTAATTCTTCTTGACACAAGTGATGTACTAGATTCCGGCGTTACCAAAAACTGCTCGGCAGCGCATTAAACGAGCCATTGAAGAAAGATTAACTTCAAATCCCATCGAATTTGGAAAACCTCTTCGATACAGTTTAAAAGGCGCACGAAAATTACGTGTGGGAGACTATCGAGTAATCTATAGAATCGAGCCTCCATCTACCGTCCTCATCGTCAAAATTGGCCACAGAAAAGAAGTTTATGGCGAATAAGCTCGTAATTTTTATTTCGGAGACGTGAACCCGGATACTTTACAGCAAGACTTTCGTCAAAAATAAAAACTGCTTCCTTTCACTCTACAAACACCAGTCATTCGAGAAAAGCAGTTTTTATTTTTTTTCTTTTTATTTCGTTTTTAAGAGCGTGTTTAAGGCATATATCGTGTCCAACACAGAGTTTCTTGCCTCCACGTAATCGCTGAGGTTAGAAACCTGAAAATATTTTTGAAGTTCCGGTTCGTATTGAAAAATGAGTATGGGATCATACGCGACTGCCTTACTGGGAGACGGTGCTCTTGCAAATGACAAAAGTGCCGTTAGGCCCACTGGATTTAAGGAAAATAACGCCTCTTTTACTCCTATAACTACAGTCGCGGCTTGGCGAAGTTTTTGAAAAGAAATCGTTGTGTTAATACCTTGGGTGAGTCGATTTTTGGTTTTGAGAAGCTCATTCAAAACCCCAGAAAACATTATGTTTTCTGGATACCCAACGCTTCCCATATTAAAAGCTTTTCGATACAGATCTATCCCGCTACTCGTAAGACGAAACGTTGTATAATCTTTATTTATGCGTACACCTTCCAATAGATTTTCTTGATGAGCTTTTACAATAGAAACGAATAGATCTCTTACCATGATAGGAGCTTGATATAAGTCTAGTTCGTCTATACTAAAGCCCTCTTCGTCATCATACTCATCATCACCTAGAAAATCTAAATCAGGTATATGGCTTTCCCATTCTGATTCACTAATTTCAAAAATGTTTTCTTTGTTTCTACCTCTGAAATCTTCATTGTCGATATATTCACAAGATTCCACTTCTATAGGAAAAAAATTTAATGATTTTAACAAACTCTTCTCTGCCAATAATAATGCGTATAAGGAACAACCCAACCAACAAATTTGGATTGGATTCCCATCATACTTCTCAAAACACACTTGATTCATTGAACCTATTGCCGGAATTACAATTGTATGTTTTTCACTGGCGTTTTTAGGATGGATCATGTTTTCTCGATTAATGCTCATTGTTAAATTACTCATGTCGATACTAATAGCGTCGTTACTAAAATTTGAAGTTATCAAGTATTCGCATACTGCCTGATATGCACCCATTGACCAAACCTGCTTTGGTGAGCTAATTACTAAACACATCAAAATCAATATATTTTTTTTCATTGTTTTTTCCCCCTATTTATCGTCAAGAGTATGTACTTCCTGAAAGAAGAATTTTCAATAGGAGCAAGAAAAATTCTGTTTTCATTTGAAAACAATACATGATGAGTGAACCAAAAGTGACAAACTTCAAAGAGTTTTCAACCATACAATATGGATTACATCGCACACCCCCTTATTTTGCGCTTGTAATGAATCCACGCAACATGATAAAGTGCTGAGCGTTTAGTATTAAGGGGAAAACAATGAGAACCGGTATCGTATTAGTAATTTTAAGTTTTTTATGTGTCACTTCTGTTCACTCAGGAGACATGGTTGTAAATATCTGGCCTGAAGCAGACCATGATGCGCCATCCTGCATTACACGTATGGAACGGTTTTTGAGCGAGGCAATGAAGACAGACTATCCTCCTTTGGCTTTAGAGGGTTGGGTTTATGATTCAACTCAAGGTGTTAAACGAAATGATCAAATCATTCCAAGCGGTATTTTTCGTATATTGGATTCCAAGAAGAAAGAGGTTTTGAATTACCTAAATAACCATCTTAAAGGAGAAAAACTTTTTGGATTGGAAGATCCCATCATTAGCCGATTAGGGGATCCTTTTTTTCATGCATTTCGTTTTGCGGTGAATGCCAAAAGTGTGATTGAACATCCAACGATGGACGATAAAGGCATGAGCATTAAAACCACGA
Source organism: Bdellovibrionales bacterium (assembly GCA_020434375.1). Taxonomy (GTDB): domain Bacteria; phylum Bdellovibrionota_G; class JALEGL01; order JALEGL01; family JAGRAY01; genus JAGRAY01. Next base: position 5,165 of record JAGRAY010000106.1, read on the forward strand.
CCGACGACATTGTTCGCGCGGGTCGAGGCGGCTTATTGGCTTTACAAAACCTTAGACTGTCCCGTGTGCCGGGATATCCTGGCATTTACTACAGTGATCCGGATCATGAAACGATTGAAACTTCATACTATGAAAGTTTTGTAGCAAATAAACACTCTCAATACACGGTCAACCAATGGCAAAGTATCTTTGAGGGTGACAGCTTTGTGATTCAAAGTGCGATGGATAAAGCACAACAAGTCGCTAAAGCCCTTGCTGCTCAACAAAAAGTTCCATCTACTATCGATCAATTTGTGAAACAAGATGTAGCATATCTACTAAAGCAGTTTAATCTTAAAGAAAGCCCCGTTGACGATCAGATTATTGAGAACTATGCGAGATTTTTTGTAACCTATAGAAATTATATATTTATTCGCAGTTTGTATGACATTCAAAAGATCCATGACTTAAAACAAATAAATGTCATTATGCATTTAACCCATGCGGTGGGTGTCGAAAAGATGATTAACAAGAATATAGGTTATGATTCGAACACTGGGAACAATCTATTGATAACCCTACAAAGAACCTGTCAATAAAACAGTATGACGTCGTGCGACCCTTCAGTCGCTCAACGAAAATGGTTTTTATTTTCTCATCGACTCTACGAATTCACGAACACTTTGTGTAGTCGTAACAGACGCCGTTTTTTCGCATGGAAACTTCATCCTGAGGGTTATTTCAACTGCACAACATGTCGCATGATGAGGTGCCAGGCTACTTTTGGTGACATCTTGAGACGCCAAAAGTAGCCTGGCACCAATGTCATACAATTTCTACTTTCCGTTCCCATTTTTTTAGTTGTTGTCGGCTCTGCGTCGATAATCATGAAGGCGACTATAGTATTTTAAGTTTTAGTTGATACTGCTTAAATTTTGGAAGATTGACGTATGGCGACTTGGAGCGTAGCGAC
>JAGRAY010000107.1 GCA_020434375.1 Bdellovibrionales bacterium
CCACCCTGTTTGACCTCACCTGAAATCATGTTTTTAACAAAAGCTCTCATGATTCCAGTAAAAGAAACGCCACCATGCTCAAAAAAAGTTGAATCTTCTGCAGCTAAAAAGGCTTTAACGACAAATCCGGGAACCTCACTGTAATCAATCCAAAGACGTTTTTCTCGAAAAAACTCACCAATTTTCACGTGATCTTTGCTGTAAACTTCTGAGGCAAGTGCTGGTTTGAACCGCTGAAGAGAAGATACGGACGGCAGGTTCCACGATACGACAGTTAAAAACACTCCCATGGCAACCATGCCAATTGCCGTAAACCACATGAAAAAACGCAACCACAAATTGGATTTCTTGCGTCGTTGTCGCAATGAAAACGCAAGGTCAGAAGGATCATTCGGATTCATACCGGCCACTATAACGCGAGTTTACGAGTTTGTGATGGAATTTTTTAGAAGATTTGCACTAGTTATTGCTAGCGTCACAGAAAAAGCACCAGATACTTCTAGGGTGTATAGTCTCGTAATCGAATCATTTCATGAAGATATGCCTTTCCAACCTCAAATAAACAATCGTCCCTGTATTCGTGAAAATCCTCTCCGACAGTTTGCGGTGTTTTTTTGCATGCTTCTGGTTTTTCTAGGGAAAAAGCACTCAAATGAGATTTCATGGCGCTATTCACCCATGGATCCTCTCCATGTGTAGGCTCCATGTTTACTTCTGGTGTTTTTGGCATGGGAATACTTAAAGAGCCGTCGTCTGTTACCGATGTCAGAGCATCGTAAATGCCTTTGCCATTTGGATCAATTTCTTGATTGACGGGGTCAACCAACTGGTAGTCAATAAAATACGGATTCATTAAAATAGGAATACCTTTGGGCGAGTAAAAATAACCTTGATTAATAAAAGCGTACCCACCGATAGCCTCCGATAGAGCATATCTTTGCATCTTTAGTCCTTTTCCAAACGTGTTCTCGCCTACAATCCACGCCTTATCGTAGTCTTTGAGAACGGCAGTCGTGCTCTCGGCATTGCTGACCGAGGATCGATCCACAATAACAACTAGATTTTGCTGTTCTTTGGTAAAATAATTTGGATATCCGTAAATAATGGATGAATCTCGGAAAAAGGTTTGTTTCTCATTTTGTTCTCCAAGTTCAAATGGTTTTAAATCTTCTAAGGCGAACCCAAAGGTTGTAAATTCGTCGTGTATGGTTTTAGTTCTTGTATGTAAAAATAAAGACCATAGCATTTCAGCTTGGGTATCAAGGCCGCCAGAATTTCTTCTTAGATCTAAAAGAACGCCTCGAATTTGCCGACCAGTTTTCTCCGCTTCGTTAGTCACAAGTTTTATTTCTGATTGGAGTAATCGTAGCATTGATTCATTCATAAAAGTGAGTACCTGAAGATAAAGCGCATCGTAGTTTTCGTTTAAAGCGATTCGCTCAACAAAAACGGGTCGCGGTGTGTAGCGTTCCATGTGGAGATTAACTATTTCAAATGCCTCAGAGTCCTTCTTTTTCAAAAGAATGCGTACAAATCTGGTTTTTTTCAGTTCTGATTCGTCGAGATTGTCATCATTGGCACCATTTAAAAAATGATCTAGCCCTTCGTAACCAAGAAAACTTGTTTTCAGAAATGTTTTTTGGTCAACGGTGTATAGAATATCTTCCTGGCTTGTTTCGTTTTCAAAGGTAAGGTTAATGGTTTGATCCAAAATCTTGATCGTAGCGGCTTTGGTATCCCACTTTATAACCTCGGCTTCAAGCCCATACAGTCGCCTTTCCTTTAAGTTATTGCGATGCACCTTGAAGTTTGTTTGACTCGTTTCCCAAATATCTTTAATCCAAATATAGGGAGGATTGCGGCCAAGATGATAATCTGTTCGATCATGTAGTATCAGCCCGGCACCAAAGCGTTCCGGGTTTTCACCCGTTAAATGATCGAGCTCGCTATCTGATAAGTAGAATGAGACGCCGTCGAGTAAATGCACAAAATTTCGAAGCACATTTCTAATCAGGCGTTTATCAAAATCTTTAAGGTCATCATGAGAGTTTCCCATGGCTGATCGCAATGCCACATTCGTTTTTACATTTTCGGCAATGGCCAAATATTGTTTGCAAAGCTGTTCTGGCTCAGAAAGTCGATTAATCTGAATGTTACTATAGATACGATCAATTTCTGTTTTGAGTGAAGGTTTTGAGAAAGCTTTATGAAGTTTAGCGTCGGTCATGTCAAACGCATTTTTAACGAGTGCTGCCTCTTCTTCAGGCTGACGAGAAATATGAGAGTGAATAAAAAAGTTCGTCCATTTTAAAAGAAGCTTACAAAGATCACCTTCGTCTTGAGATTTAATTTCAGGCCCTATCCATGACGTTTTACTTGGATCTTCAGTTGGTTTAGATGATGATGTGCTTTTAGATTTTTTCGTTTCGGAGTTTTCTTTTTTTGCCGAGGATGAACATCCCGTAATCAAAATGACGATCAAAAACAACCCTATATGCTTCAATGTTTTCATATTGTGCGAAAGGCACATTAAGTATCTAATATTATGCGTAGTGTCAATATTGCTCTTTTACTCAATGATCTTGAGTTCTTGCAATACCACGTGGCCGTGGTAATCACCCGCTATGGTACAAACTTTAGTAACAGGTGGTACAGGGTTTATAGGCTCATCTATTGTACGGCAATTAATAAAAAATCGAGAAACGGTTCACGTGCTAACGCGAAATCCGTTTTATGTGCCCAGATCCAGACGGATTCCCGGCGCTGTTTATATTCAGGGCGATGTCTTTGATGCATCTTCTCTTAGGCGAGCAATGAAAGGTTGTGATGCGGTCATTAATGCTGTGCAGTTTGAAAATGCACCGTTTGAAAACCCAAAAAAAGGCCTAACCTACGAACGCGTAGATGGTGAGGGAACAGTCAATCAAGTTGATGCCGCAAAAGAATCCAGTGTTAAACGCTTTATTTACATTAGTGGTGCAGGGGTTCGTGAGGGTCGCCAGGAGCCATGGTTTAAGGCTAAACTCAAAGCTGAGAAAGCTGTTCAAGAGAGCGGACTTCAATGGTCTATTTTTAGACCTTCTTGGATTTACGGACCAGAAGACCAAAGTTTGAATAAATTTTCACTTTTTGCGCGCATTTCTCCTGTTGTACCCATTATTGGTTCGGGTAAAGAAAAAATTCAGCCTGTTTATGTCGAAGATGTGGCTTCGATAATTTCTTTGGCTCTCAATGCAGAAAAATCTTTTAATCAGATCTTTGAAATTGGTGGGCCAGAAATTCTAACGATGCGTGAAATCGTGAAAACTTTGCTTCGCGTTCAAGGCAAAAAGAGATTGATTTTGCCCCATCCCAAACCCCTTATGAAATTGATTGCGAGTATTCTTCAATATTTTCCAGGTCGTCCTCTTACACCTGGAGCGATTGATTTTGTGACGATGGAAGAATATGTCGACACAGCGCCTCTATTAAAAGTGTTTCCAATGAGCCTTACTTCCTTGCAAAAAGGACTAACCCAGTATATGGGTTCTGCCTCTGATTTGAATGAGTCAGGGCGTCAAGCGGCATAAGAAGTCAGTAAAATCTTTTTGGATTTCTTTACAACCGCACCCGACGTGGTAAGAAAAGAATAATTCCGGGGCGATACCCCGCTTTGTATTGAAATTTAATTGGAGGAAAAAATGAAAAAGTTATTAACCCTGGTTTCCGCAGTCGCCGTGGCTGGTGTATTCACCACAGCTTCCGCAATCGATCGTTCTGGTAAATTTGCTCTTGGTTTTCAGGAACAAGTTTCTGACGGCATTTTAGATGGAAGCAAGAACAGCTTAGGTTCTTGGTCCTTAAAGTATGGTTTTTCACCTAGCACGACCGGTCAGTTTATTTTCGGTTTTGATATGGGTAAAGAAATCAACAAAAGATACAGCTTTGGCGCACGTCTTTTAGCTGATATCGTTGAAAACGAAAACTCAGATTTCTACTCAGGTGTGGGCATTTTGTTTGACAACCAAGACGAAGGCAACCGCGATATTCGCGTGAGCATTCCTCTCGGATTGGAATTCAGCTTTTCAGGTCTTCCTGAAATCGGATTCAGTGCTGAAGCCGGTTTAGTCATTGATTTTGCAATCGACAGACCTACAGGTGTTGATAAGCCTGTTCAGTTCTCCTCCGTAGGTGGACAAATTGGTGGAGCCCTTGGTTTAGGAGTTCATTACTACTTCTAAAACAATCGGTAGTTTACCGAAGTTTTAAAAAGGCGGGCCCTGGGCCCGCCTTTTTTTATTTGTTTAATTGTAATCGCGCCTTTTCAAAAACCTCATTGAACATTTCTATAGTTAATCTTTTGGTAAATGTATTTTGCTGGCTGGGATGATAACTACCTAAAATATAGTAACTGGGAGCTTCGATCATGTTTCCGTGGCCAAATTTAGGTACGGATCCAAGGAACAGATTCATTTTTCGAAGTGATATAAAAATAGCAGACCAAGCCATATTTCCTAGGCAAAGAATGAGCTTCAAATTTTTCATCATTTTTAATTCGTCGATCAAGAACGTTTGACACTGTGCTCTTTCTTCTGCGTTAGGTTTGTTTTCTGGAGGCGCACAATGAACCATAGCTGTAATACGCGTATCTATGAGCCTCATTTCATCACTTGCATGGAATGATTCTTTTCGGGTTGAAAAGCCATAGGTATAAAGAGATCGGTAGAGCCATTTTCCAGACTCATCTCCCGTAAACATGCGTCCAGTTCGGTTGGCACCGTGAGCAGCAGGTGCGAGGCCCACGATGAGCAGTTGCGAGTCTATCGAACCAAACGAGGGCACCGGTTTTCCCCAATAAGTTTCATGAACGTACTGGCGTCTTTTAATTTTTGCAATCTGCTTCCGCCAGATCACGAGTCTTGGGCATTTTTTGCAAGCTTTGAGCCGCCTGGTCCAATTTGCTTCATTCATTTTGGTTGTCAAAAGGAGTCCAAAATGAATAAGGATAGGGCATTTGTTCTAGCATTTTGACTTCATATCCAGTTTCGTCTGCAAGCACCTGAATTTCTGCTGTTTCATAAAGATAAGTAAAACCAGTGCGCTTTAAAAACGATTGATTTTTTGAATGCTTGCCAAAAAGCATATCCTTGAGACGCGCAGGCGTGCCTTGTGGTTTTGGATGAACCAAATAACTCATTAAAATAGGAGCTTTTGGAAACAAGTATTTAAGCGCTTTGAGAAACCGAGTGCGCAGATGTGCATCATAAAGATAAGATAGAGCACCCCAACCAATTACAATAGCCGTGTGTTTTTGCATAAGTTCTTCTGGCAAAACCTTTTTCTCGAAAGCCTCTAGCCAAGTTTCAAAGGAAAAGGCATGCCATGAAATATTTCGATTTGCCTTGAAATAAGAGGAGCCTGCTCTTAAAAAAGTTTGATTTGGTTCAAGTGCTGATACCTCATAGCCTTTGGCAAGAAAACTCTTGGCCTCGCGACCGCAGCCTGCTGCGAAAATTAATAGCCTCCCTCTCTTTGGGAAACTTTCATGGCTTGAAACCAAGTTTTCCCAGTCGAAAAGTCCCATATTAAAAAACTCAGAATCAGGCAAATAGTCTTTCTCATTTTGATAAAGTGATGCATTGATGTGCCTGCGTGATTCAGGTCCTGAGATCTTCCAAAGAACAATGCTGGCAACAAATGAGATGCCCCTGCGAACGTAATCCAATAGGGAATCCAACCACAAAAACACAACAGTCGTTGCACCGACGATGTGGGTCTTTATTTCCACAAAGTTTTATAAACCAATTTTCTTAATTCTTGATAAAAAAAAAGAGTTGGCCGCAGCCAACCCTTTTTTAAATGATCTCGTGCTAAGCTATTTTTTAGCTAGAACTTCTTCCAAGTGGCGCACGTTGCCGGATGGGTATTTATAAAGCACGCTGGTTTTCATGGTCTTACCTTCGACTTTAAAAACCCAGTGACCTGTGGTGTCCATGCCTTGGGGCATATGTTCTTTAACTTTACATTTCTCGCCCGTGACTTTTCCGTCTTTGACAAGTTTGCAGTCTTCAAATTTGAAGGC
>JAGRAY010000108.1 GCA_020434375.1 Bdellovibrionales bacterium
AGAAGATTGCGCCACCTTTGATCGTGAATTAAAAAGTTGTCAAATTGGAGCCGTTTTTTTTCCACAGCTTTTGAACTGAGTTCATAGATGGCACCGATATCTTGAGCCGATTGCTGGCGCATAATGACAGTCCCTTCTTCATCTGGAAATTCAAAATCGACTTGTGCAACAACGTAGTTTTTTGCGGAACTATCAAGTTCTAAAATATCGACCCGCACTTCGCGAAAGTGAATAAAAAACGCAAGCGCAATCAAAATACATGCAGCGATTAAAAGTCGCTTTCCCAAGTGATCCTTTTGAAGCGCCTGGATCCACTTAGATTTTTCCTTAGATTCTTCGGCCATTAAAAAAAATTGCCTTTCAAAAAACGAAGTAGTTTATACCATTTATCAAAATAAATGACATTACCCTCAATGTAGCACACTAATGCTTTTCTGACTCTTGATATTTTTCCTGCAGGAAGCGAGAATAGAACTTTAGAATCTCGAGGAAACATGACAACCTATCAAGGCCTAGCTAAAAAGTACCGACCTCAAAAATTTTCTGAGGTGTTTCAGCAAGATCCAATCGTACAGACAATCAAAAATGCGTTGCGCCTCAATCGCGTCGGTCATGCCTACCTCTTTTGTGGCACGCGGGGAACTGGAAAAACTACACTTGCCCGCCTCTTTGCAAAAGCCTTGAATTGTCAAAATCTATCTGATGAGCAAGAACCTTGTAACACTTGTCCTTCTTGCAAAGAAGTCGTCTCAGGTCACTCACTCGATGTCATTGAAGTCGATGGAGCTTCCAATCGAGGGATCGACGACATCCGAAATCTCAACGAAACCGTTGCCTATGCTTCTTCTTCAGGAAAGTATAAGATTTATATTATCGATGAAGTTCACATGCTTTCAACAAGCGCTTTTAATGCACTTTTAAAAACACTTGAAGAACCACCTCCAGGTGTCATGTTTATTTTTGCAACTACGGAACCTCAGAAGATCCCTGAAACGATTCACTCTCGTTGTCAAAGATTTGACTTTAAACAGGTCTCGAATTTAGAAATTGAAAAGCATCTTTTAAAAATTATACAGTCTGAAAACTTTCAATTAGGTGAGACAGCGATCAGGCTTATTTCACGACAAGCTCTTGGAAGTGTTCGCGATGCCATATCGCTTCTTGAACAAGTAATAGCATTTAGTGGCGACCCAAAATCGGGAGTGCCAGAAGATGAGGTTGCAAAAATTCTAGGTTTAACCGATCGTGCACTTATTGCTGATACGCTTGATGCCTTTGTCAGTGGCAACTACGACAAAGCATTACACAGTATTTCAGAGGTGTTTTCAAAAGGTTTCGATCCAAAAACGTATCTAGAAGAACTTTGGGAAAAAGTTCGTGACATGATGATATTAAAAGCGACAGGTAAGAATGAATTATTGCACGCCAGTGCCGACGAAATAAATAAAATGCAGCTTTGGGTGGCAGCTCTAGAGTTAGAGGAAATTGAACGATGGTTTGCGATTCTAAAATCGGCCTATCTTGAGGTCTCCAGAGTTCAATTTCCAAAATATTTACTTGAAATGAGTTTTTTACAAATAACGTACCGTCAAGAACGAATTGCCTTATCTTCGCTTTTGTCCCGTCTTGAAAAACTTGAACAAGGTTTTAAAATGGCTCCGACTATATCAAAGGCAAAACAATCAAATGAATCACCTCTAGAGAGAAAAATAACTCCTTCGGCTGAAAAAAAAACTTTAGAATTTAGTTGGGAGATGTTGGTTGATGCAGTTAAAAAAAAGCGACCTTCTCTTGCAGCTATTTTGCTTCAAACCAATTCGCATGACTATGACAATGGAATGTTGAGTCTCTACTTTAACCCAAGCTCATTTTATATCGATAGGGCGAAAGATGCAGATTTTAAGGCATGTCTTTCAGAGGCATCGCTGAAATTATTTGGTTTTTCCTTGAATCTAAAGATAGGTGTTTCCGAAAATTCAGAGGCTCATAGCAGGCAGAGTCAAATGCACCAAGATCGAAAAAATGAAAAAGAAGCACTAGAGGATCCCATCGTTAAAAAAGCGATTTCTTTGTTTCAAGCTCGCGTAGAAGATGTAAAGTTGAGAACATAAAGTAATGATTTACGAAGGCCCTAAAACCCTTAAAAATGCAGTCAAAGCGTTGGCAAAGCTTCCCGGTATTGGAGAAAGAACAGCTCAACGATTGGTCTTCCATTTGATTAAAAATGACGCTGACACGGTTGCTCCTTTGGTTGAAGCATTAACTGAATTAAAAAAACATATTAAACTTTGTGGTACTTGCCACGGATATACAGATGAAAGCCACTGCGAAATTTGCAAAGATCCAGCAAGAGATCAAACGACGCTTTGCCTGGTTGAGGATCCATCCGATTTATTTGCTATTGAGCGGTCAAGTCAATTTCGAGGCCTTTATCATGTGTTACATGGACGGTTATCTCCCTTAGAAGGCATGGGGCCTAAGCAACTTAAAACAGATGAACTCATTGCTAGGGTTCAGAAAGCGCCTCCCAAAGAGATTATCTTGGCCATGAATCCAGATGTCGAAGGAGATGCAACCGCAGTTTATTTTTCAAGACTATTGTCAAATTACAATATAGCCACCTCGCGATTAGCCATGGGAATTCCAATGGGAGGACACCTCGAGTATACAGATCAAATAACCCTTGGAAGAGCTCTCTTGGAACGAAGACAATTTTCGTGAAACTTCCTTGCCGTGTGCTAAAACGACTGTTATTAAACAAAGTTAGGCTGGTTTTGAAAGACTCAACTCAAAATATTATAGGTAACGCTTTCCAAGATTTTGGTGAGAGTTTGTTCCCAATGGAGGAGACTCTCTAGTGGCTGGACCTCAAATGATCATGTTTGATCAAGAATTTAAGCAGATCTCGGCAATTATTGAACGATTGAATCACGAGGCTAATGCAAAGGTTTGCTATTTGGTCGACAAAAATGGCCAACTCATAGCCTCCGCCGGTGAGACTGCCGGAATTGATTCCACCAGTTTGGCTTCGTTAACTGCAGGAAATATTGCAGCCACTTCTGGCTTAGCTAAACTTTTGGGTGAAAATGAATTTTCGATCGTTTTCCACGAAGGTCAGCGAGACAATATTCATATTTCTTTGGTGGGGCAGCGCGTAATTTTAGTGGTTATTTTTGACAGCCGTACATCTTTAGGTTTGGTGAGGCTCAAAGTAAGAAAAATTTCGAATGAGCTTGCCGATATTTTTAACTCTTTGGCTCAAAAGGCACAGAGCTCTGGTTCTCAAAAAACGCCTTTTGAAGAAATTACAGACCAGGATATCGACAAACTTTTTTCGGACTGATTATGTCATTTATTAATTGGGCATCAAGAGAGATTAACTGCAAAATTGTTTACTATGGTCCAGGCCTATGTGGCAAGACAACAAATCTTCAATACATTTATAAAAAGACAAAACCTGAAGCTAAGGGAAAAATGATTTCCCTCGCTACGGAAACCGAACGAACCCTCTTTTTTGATTTTCTTCCACTATCTCTGGGAGATATTCGAGGTTTTAAAACGAGATTCCATCTTTATACGGTTCCTGGTCAGGTGTTTTATGATGCCAGCCGAAAATTGATTTTGAAAGGTGTCGACGGCATTGTTTTTGTTGCTGACTCTCAAGAGGAACGCATTGATGCCAATATGGAATCTTTTGAAAATTTGAAGCACAACCTTATTGAGCAGGGTTATAACCTAGATCAAATTCCCTATGTGATACAGTACAATAAACGCGACTTGCCCAATGTGGTCAATACGCCGGAACTACGGAGAATGTTAAATCAAAAAAATGTTCCCGACTTTGAAGCAGTTGCAAGTTCTGGCCAGGGCGTGTTTGAAACGCTTAAAGCCATTGCCAAACAAGTCTTGGTAGAATTAAAAAAAGGAAAATAACATTATCCATACTAATGATGTTTTGTGGTGCCGCTATTTAGCGGTTAATGCAAATTGTCATATGACCCTGTAAAAAGAAATGGTCTCTTGAAATACTCGATTTTTTTCGGATGCAAGCGTTAGAATGTGATTTGAGTTTTCGAGTTTGATTACGCGACTAAGAGAATTGTCGAGAAACATTTTAATAGTATCGCCGGAGTGAGGGTCCACAGTTTCATCGCTGCTAGAATAAATAAGCAAGGTTGGTGTTTGTATAGGTCTCAGCTCTTTTTTTATCTTTGATTGAAGTTTTGCAAGTTGGCTTACCCCATGACAATCATATGAGTTGTATGCAATATGGTCCGGTTGGTTGAGTTTTGTTTTGGGAACTAAGAGAGGTACTTTTGGCAATGAAGTATGAGCTAAAACAGGCATCAGCCATTTTGCAAAACCTCTTAAAATAAAAGCAGGTGCTAACAAAACAACCGATTTGACATCGCATTTAGGACGCAAGACCTGTTCAAGGCAGAGCAGGGCACCCATAGATAGCCCCACTAAATGAACATTTGTATGAGACTTGGAAAGCAGCGATATTTCGTTATCTATGTCTTGAATCCACGTTTTCAAATCGACCGAACATAAATTCTTCACGTTTGTCCCGTGCCCATTGAGTAAAATGCCTTTGCACGTCCAACCCATTTGTTCGTGGATAGAAGAGGCCAGTGGTCGCATCTCAGCGGGTGTGCCAGTGAAACCGTGAATTAACAAAACGATATCTGTTTGAGATCCTTCAAAGTAAAAAGGCTCAGCAGAGGGGTACTTGTCTTTTAGGTCTGGGGCTGGACGACTCACCAAAGTTCATATAATACGCTACTGAGTGCTTGACTATGAAAACTTCCTCTAAAGTAGTGTTGGTGATTCTCGATGGTTGGGGACACCGCCTAGAGAAAAAAGGCAATGCCATTTCGCAAGCCTTTACGCCTCATTATAGTCGATACTTGGGTGAGTACCCAAACGGTCTAATCAATGCATCAGGCTACCATGTGGGTTTACCAGATCACGTGATGGGTAACTCTGAAGTCGGTCATATGAACATCGGCGCAGGTCGCCTAATCATGCAGGATCAGGTTCGAATTAATCAATCGATTGAGGATGAGTCTTTTTTTTCCAACCCGCTTCTCAAAAATCTTAGTCAAAAGCTAAAATCGACTGAAAAAAAAATACATCTTGTGGGTCTGGTTTCCAACGGCAATGTGCATAGCAGTGAAAGTCATTATCTAGCACTACTTGACTTCTTTCATCGCGAAAATATTCCAGGAGAGAGAATTATTTTTCATGCCATTTTAGATGGACGAGACACTGCGCCCAAAAGTGCAAAGGGTTTTTTAAATCATCTCGAAGAAGGCCTGAATCGATTTGGGGGAAAATTAGGCTCTATATCGGGAAGATTTTATGCCATGGATCGCGATCAACGATGGGAGCGCACGGACTTGGCTTATCAGGCAATGGTTCTGGGCCAGGGAAAGAAGTTTGCAACTGCTACGTTGGCGCTTGCCGATGCCTATGAAAGCGGGGAAACGGATGAGTTTGTAACTCCACGGGTGATTATAGATGCTTCATCGATATCTCAAGGAACAATGGATTCAGGTGATATGGTCTTGTGTTTTAACTATCGAGCAGATCGAATGAGACAAATTTGTCGAGCGATGCTATTTCCGAATACGCCAATTCCTTCGCTTGATAAATCACTTCGATTGAATGTTTTTTCTTTGACAGTTTACGATAAAGCCTTTCCCGTACCTGTGGTATTTAAACCTGAAAGTTACGAGATGACTCTTGGAGAAGTCGTAGATATTCGTGGTCTCTATCAATTTAGAACGGCCGAGACAGAGAAGTATGCTCATGTTACTTTTTTCTTTAGTTGTGGACATGAGTCTCCTTTTGAGCACGAGGATCGGTGTTTGATTCCTTCCCCAAAGGTAAGAACCTATGATCTGGTGCCTGCAATGAACTCTGCGCTGGTGACAGATGGTGTGGTACAAAGAATAATCACTGAAAAATATCATTTGATAGTTGTGAACTATGCGCAACCCGATATGGTGGGACACACGGGTAATTTTGATGCAGCCATAGCAGCAGTCGAAGCG
>JAGRAY010000109.1 GCA_020434375.1 Bdellovibrionales bacterium
GGCAAGCTGGAATCGCATACAAATGTGCCAGGAAGCATATCTAAAAGACTTCTTTTTGCTAAAAAACTCCATTCCAACCAATGCAATTCACCCATTGACTTATTCGCTTGCTCAAGACTTTGTGATTTGCTCCGGCATTCATCGCAAAATTGGTCTGGTTTTAACCCGCTACCCAAAGTAAACGAAGGCTGAGTAATCGAGCGAAGATCTGAACTATATTATTCAATAGAATCTTCTAAAGGCGCTGGCCCAACGTACTTTGCGCTGGGGTATTTTTGATCAAATTCGTTGAGAGTTTCTGGATCTACATCTTTGATGATCACGACATTCGCATTTTTGATGATCAGATCGTAGACTTGAGAATCATCAATTAAACTCTCAAGATCAAACGGCTCAATCGAAGTGCCAAAGTTATATGATGGCAAGCCATTTCCTGCTGGCAGAGCTGCCGGTACTGCAATTGACAAAACGGCCCCTGGAATTCGAACCAAGAGCCAGGCTGTTTGAATAGCGGCCCGCACTTGAGGCAATACGCGAAGCACTTGCCCAGTGCTTCGAATATATCCCAACACTGGATTCAAACGAGGTTGAAAATTGAGAAGAGGATCTTGATAGGGAGACCGTTGCCAGGAATCTCGAATATCAACCGGCGTTTTTTGCGGCCGGTGCATATCATCAAAGGGAACACACTGTAGGTATGTCCATATTTGATATCGATTATCTCCATCGTTTTTATAGTTTTGTTTCCAGTTATTTGAAAACATGTAGATTTCTTCGTCTAATAAGTCGAGATACCACGCGGGACCCATGGCAACACACCAAGGCGTTTCATTTTCGCGGCACATTTGTTCCGAAGAATACGGTTTCAATGGCACACGAAAAAAAGGTTGGGAGATCGGAAACCACGGTTCGTCGGGTTGATAATTATCTTCCATAATGACATAGCATAACCCAACATACTGTTCGGCCATTGTCTGATGACTCACCGACAACAACACCATAATGAACAAAACAAAACTTCTCATCAAAACTACCCCTCAAAAATATTGGACGGTGTGATCTATCAAAGAACAGCGATTTGCACAATAAACGGGCTATGACAACTACCTATTGAAGTATCTCCTCGGAGCATCAAACCTGATGACTATTGTTATGGGCCACCCGTTTGCGCTCACGATATCGGTCTATATCATTAGTTTTTAGTTGAGGATTCGATCGCGCAAAGTAGTTCAGTCTGTCTGAAGGCTCCTTAGGCCCCGCTCCGGCGTGGTTCACTGATTGGGTTGAATATTTTGCGACAAAATGGTATTAATATAGTATGAAAAAAAATACCAAATCGAGTATTACTTTACCGGAAAAAGAGCTCAAATTAGTGGATGAACTCGTCAAGAAGTTAAAAACAAAAACCAAAGTTGAAGTGATTCGACGAGGTTTGAAGCTTCTTAAAGAGAGTACGGATCGAAGAGAGTTAGAAAAAGCCTACATAGACGCCGCCAAGAGGATGCATACGACTACTCCCAAGGAATTAGAATCTTTGGATCACTTATCGAACGAAGGTTTAGATTAATCATGGATATTCGATATGGCGTGCTTTATCTGGCTGACTTGACTCCGCGTTTTGGAACCGAAGCCGGAAAAGTTCGACCAGTGCTTGTTATTCAAACAGATCTTTTAAACAAGACTCAACATGGATCAACATGGATTCTTCCTTGTACTACAAATCTTTTTGGAGAAAATATTTTAAGAGTCGTTTTGCCTCAAGGAATGGCTGGAAATCGCGAAAGTTGCGAGATCATGATTGATCAAAGTAGAGCGATAGACAATAAGCGACTTAAAAAGCAACTCAAACCTCTTCCTAGAATTGTTCTAAAAGAAGTAAAGCAAAAACTTCGACTTCTGGGCGACTTTTAAATGGGTATTTCCATGAAAATACCTCTAACCACGATTCGGCTTGAGAGGACCGGCTACATTCGGAAACTTTCAGGCGTCAATACATTTTTTGTTCATTTACAACTGGTCACGACACTCCTGGCAACTACAAATAAAAAATCTAGACTATGAGAAAATACTGTTTTCGTTTGAGATGTTTTGACACTCGAGAAAACTTTAGGGCCGCACCTGTCATGGATAGGGCTCACTAGGCATTTCGGTTCACCCGTTCAATAGTGGAACGATTTTTTGTAGTCATTCGAGTTTTTGGGTAGTTTGAGTCATAGCCATCTGGTGAGAGTATAAAAAAACGGGGGAAAGCAAATGATCAAAAAAGTAAGTAACTATGTCAGCTTATTGGTGTTGATATTACAGTTTTTAGCGGCTTCATCCAGTGCACAGGATATTTCGAAGTGGTCGGACGAAGACTACTACAAATTTGTTTTGGAACAAAATCAAGATTTCCAAGGATTACAAAGTCAGGAGATTTTTAAGAATCGGTATACGCCTTTAGCAACTACATTTTTGGAAGATATCAATAAAAATTCCGGAACGGATTTTGAAGATCAGCCTAGCAATCCTTTAATTTCAGGATCTGTTTGGAACCTGGTGGGAGAATTTACGGATTATGGTGCCAGTTTTGTAATATCAGGTGACTATGTTCAATCTTCGGCAAATTGTCTTCGTCTCGACTTTAAAAAAGATGGCACAGGAACTTTTTACAACGAAATTTGTAATATGCCTGATGGTAATGACGAAGTTTATGAGTCCGGCATATATTGGTACACAAATGGAGAAAACGTTGTGATACAAAACGAGTATAAAAATGTGACGGATCAATGCAAAATCATGGTCAAAGAGTATGGGAAGCTATTGCTCTGCCAAAGCGTATTGCCATCAGCTCTAGATGAAGTTTTATTGTTTGCACCGACGGAAGGTTAAAAGACCAGAATAAAACTTTTGATTCTACGATGTTTTACGGTACCTATGTGCAGTGCTGACAAATAAAACGGTGATTATCACGGGTGCCTCCAGTGGATTTGGCGAGGCTATTGCTTTGGCGTGTGCCAAAATGGGTTGGAAGGTGTGCCTCGGTGCCCGACGGGTGCCAAAGCTTGAAGCGCTTTGTAAAATAATTTCGGATACCACAAAAGGCTCAGCGGTTTTTCATGAACTAGACGTCACTTGTCAAAAGTCGGTTGCAGATTTTAGCCAGTTTACAATAACCCATTGCAAGCAAATCGACGGTCTTATCAACAATGCGGGTCTGGGGCTTGGCAAAGATTTTATTCGCGATGCGAATGAAAAGGACTGGCAGACAATGTACGAAACCAATGTGATGGGGGTCATGCGTATAACCAAAGCTTTTTTGCCTCTAATGGAAAAGCAAAGATATGGTCATATTGTGAATATTGGGTCCATTGCGGGGCACGAAGCTTACGAAGGAGGCGCAGGTTATTGTGGAACAAAGTTTGCTCTTCGAGCCTTCACCAAGGCACTTCGCCAGGAAACCTTTGGCAAAAATATTCGAGTCACATCAATCGACCCAGGTATGGCCGAAACCGAATTTAGCAATGTGCGTTTTAGTGGCGATACAGACAAAGCTAAAGCCGTATACAAAGATATGACGCCTCTTTCGGCTAAAGACATTGCCGATTTGGTTGTGTTTGCACTATCTCGACCGGCTCACGTAAACATTGATGAGCTCATTGTTACACCAACAGCGCAAGTGAGTGCGACGCGTGTTTTTAGGCAGTCAAAATCAAAATATTAACAACTGTCACAAATGCACTGGAAAATTTACTTAAAGAATGACAATGAATCCAGATTTTCTCGACATATTGCGCGAGTTATTAAACGCTGCTGAAGTTGAAGTGATATACGGTTGACCTGGGTCGAAAATATTCGTTAATATTCTGATGATGATTCAGAGACTATGCAACTTATCGAGCTGACCATCCTTTCTCGATCTCCAGAACCGTTTACGATTCGATTTTTTCTATCAGATCTAGCCATTGGGCTTCGAGTGCCTCAAGCTCTGTTGAGATTTGGCCGCGGCGCCTAAGTTGTGCTGAAAAACTTGGGTCTTTTGGGCTTTCGGCGTTTGTTAAAAACGCGTCGAGTTCTTTGGCTTCCGTCTTTAATGCTTCTATCTTAATTTCCGTTTTTGACGCGTCTTCTTTAAGCTCCTTGAGCATGCGGTGTTTTTCTTGTCTGGCCAAAGCCTCTTCTCTTTTTTGCTCTTTGGTTTTTTTCCCCGATTTTTGAAAAGGGTTCTCGGTGGCTATTTCTTTCTGAGACATGACTTCTGATGCTCGAGACGCCCAGTCTGTATAATTCCCAAAATGCACGAAGGCCCGGTCGGGCTGTATCTCAAGAATTTGATCCACAACTTGATCCAAAAAATCTCGATTATGAGATACCACCAACACCGTACCCGCATAGTTTTTTAAACCTTGAATCATCGCATCACACGCTTCGATATCAAGGTGGTTGGTTGGCTCATCCATTAGCAATACGTCGGGAGCCCCCAATATAATACGCGCCAAACTCAATCTAGCTTTTTCTCCTCCTGAAAGTGCACGAATCGCCTTGTCCATATCGTGTTCCATCAAACCCAGGCCTGCTGCGACACCACGAATTTTTGAAATAGAAATTCCTTGAATCGAGGCTTCTAGATAGTCAAACGCCTTTTGCGCCAAAGGCAAATCTTCTAGACGATGCTGCGAAAAATAACCAAACGACAGTGCTTCATTTTTACGCATCTCACCCTTGAGAAGCCTGATTTCTCCGGCGCAGGTTTTAAGAAATGTAGATTTACCAACTCCATTGACACCAATCACGCCAATTCTTCTCCCACCTTCGATCACACAGCTTTCAAGAGAAAACAATGGGTTAGACTGTTCATAACCAAACACAGCATGTTCAAAATTGACAATCGTCTTTGGTGTTCTTTGAGATGTTTCAATTTTAAAGCCTGCAGGTCTTCGCGATGAGATGGGCATGCTGCCCTTAAGTTTCTCAAGGTCTTCTGCCACGCGTTCTGAACTTCGTAATTTACTCTGGGCTTGCCTGGCTTTAGAAGCCTTGGCCTTGAAACGATTGGCAAAATCCTGAAGTTTAGCAATTTCCTTTTCTCGATTTTTGATTTCGCCTTGAATCTGTTCCATGCGAATCGCTTTGTCGATTTCAAATTGAACAAAACTCACCGGCCAAAGAGTTATTCGTGGCGGCGTTACTTCCAAAACACTTGTAGAAATACGCTCGATTAAACGCCTATCGTGACTGATCATCATGAACGCCTTGCTATAGTTTTCGAGAAAATTTTCAAACCATACAATGGTTTCAACATCGAGGTGATTGGTAGGTTCGTCCAAAAGAAGAAGATCCGGTTCGCTCAAAAGTAAACCAGCTAACTGAACGCGCATGCGCCATCCGCCGCTCAATAAATCACATGGTGCGCCCAAAACGGACTCTGAAAAACCAAGACCGGTCAACAATGCTTTGGCTCGAGGTTCAACTTCGTAGCCACCACTCACCATAAAATGGCTCTCTGCCTCGTGGTATTCCTTAGAAGTTGGATCTAATTCATGCATGGCATTTTTAGCACTAAACCATTTGGAATGAATTCGAAGTGTCGCGTTTAAAACAGTATCTCCCTCGTGTGGAAGCCATTCCTGACGCAACACTGCAAGTGTCGTATTTTTAGAATATCTGATCTCACCATGGTCTGGTGAATCTTCTCCAACAAGAATTTTAAACAGCGTCGATTTTCCGGCGCCGTTGGGACCAATCACCCCCACCTTTGCGTGATCGCCAATTAAAAATGTGGCGTCCTTAAACAAGACTTGAGGTCCAAAAGATTTGGATAGGTTTTCGATATTAACCATTTTGAATCATGACTTCCTTTTGTTTTCGGCTCATTTTCTTAATTTTGGACTCGAGTTTTAACGCCTCTGATCGATTATCGCAATGCTTTAAAAACACACATACTTTAGGGG
>JAGRAY010000010.1 GCA_020434375.1 Bdellovibrionales bacterium
ATCAAATATGGGCGCAAATTCAGGTTGCTCAGAATGGCAAACGTTTTGGAATCAGTGGGCATCTGTAAGTGCAAGTGCGCCTGGTGTTCAGCTCATCGGAGGATCTACATCGAGTTATTCAACAAGTAACGATTGTACGAATCCAAAGATATTTCTTATTAATACCAGTGCGAGTACATTAAAAATTACGGGAAATACTTACATGTGTGGAATGTTTATCGTGGCGAGCGATACCACTATTCAAATGAGTGGAACCGTGAGTCTCGTAGGAATGATTTTGGCAATGGGCACAGGGTCGAATATTGCTTATACTGGAACGAGTGGAACATCTAACTTGGTCGGTAAAGTCATATTTAAGTCAAATGGTTCTGATTCTCAAAAGGAACTCTACGTCAAAGGAAATGCCGATGTACATTTTAGTTCTGCAGGGGTTGGGTATGCACTGGATGCAATTAACAATGCAAATGCTGGAGGCGGAAGCGGAGGCTCAGGGTCGCTTATCACTAGCGCATGGGAGGAGACCTATTAAACAAGCATAGGTAATTGTTTATCTGAGTTTTTACGAGTTATAATAGTTGCTCACTAAGCTTATTTAATAAAATGACCAAATACGCACACTCAAAACAAGGTTTTACGATTTTAGAGATATTTGTAGGACTTCTTTTACTTCTTATTTTGGGATCGTCTTTTGCTTTTGTTCGAAAGAAACATCAAAAACTACAAACTGAAAATCAATGTGAGAAAAATCGATGGGAGTGGAACACTTTTTTTGAGGATATTCAATTGCGCCTAAACCGTTGGAAGATGTTTGCTCCTCAGTGCCTTAACTTTGAGTTTAGCCCGGCAATACTGACCGACAAAAGTATAACGGTTTTCGACTTAACATCATTTTCAAAAATAGAAAAAAATTCACCTTTAAATAACGAGATTTACGTACTGCCAGGCCACCAGTTTGTTCTGGGAGAGAACCTGCTCATTTGCGGCCAAGGCGGCGTTCAAAAAGCTCAAATTCAAAGTATACAAGTAGGGCGATTGCATTCTCTAATCAGGTTAACAATGCCTGAGGATACACTTCCTTTATTCAAAGGGGATTTATTAGTCTCAACAAAGGCTAATCATTTTGAAGCACGGAAAGAAACCCCAGAGTTTCAATTTCTCTATCAGCAGTTAGGTGAAGATCAATTCAAGCCTCTCATTACAAATATCACAAGTGCAAACTTTTCTTTTGATCCTCTGTTTAAGAAATATCGTTTGACCATATCTAAAAAGCAATGCGTTTTGGAATCTGAGTTTTCAATTCAAGGAGGTTTGAAATCTGACGGTCGATGGCAGATCATCGGCAATGAACTTGTTTTTGAGCCATGGAAGTATGGCGATGAAAGAGGCGCCTCATGAAAGATATTCCAGCACTCTTTATTTTCTTGGTTGTTTTTGTTGTAGGCTTTTTGGGTGTTTTTTTCTATTCGACCAATAAACCGGCATCAGTTATTCCGTCGCAAAATATTTGGAATGCGATTGAGTTGGTTCAACAAAATATTCGAGACCGGTCTCTTGAAATCAATGAGGGCGAAAGTTTCGATCAAAAATTTCACGGTGTTTATAGTATTTCAGTGAAACGACTTAATAATATATTATTTAAGGGCAGTGCATGGGCTCGTTACACGGCAAAAATCGATGCTCTTGTGCCTCTGCCGGCGGAAGCGTCTTTCGCGTCCGACGGACTACAGATCGGAGTGATTGATAAAAACCCTTTAGGCTATACGGGTGACGTTGGTTTGGTCGCCTTAATTAAACTTGGGACACAACCCCAATAAATGTGAGGAAGATAATATGATATGGCGTAGACGAAAAAGCTTGGTGAATCCTAAACAGCAAATTTGGTTTGGCCTCGAGCTGGTTGTGGTGGCCATCGGGTTCAATCTGATTTGTTTCTTTTTTTTGTTCTTGTCGCCAATTAGTGATCTCTTTGGCCCCAGCAATGATGAATTGCTAACAGCGTTGCTAAATACCATTTATCTCAAGTGGCCTCTCGTTATTATCTCTATGATTGTTCTTTTGTTAATTGGCATTTTGATGAGTCATCGACTTTATGGCCCTCTTTATGGCATTCATAGTGTTTTAGATAAATGGTTGACGGGAGATAAATCTGCAAGGTTACGCATTCGTAAATTTGATTATCTATTGCCTCTGATGAAACCTTTCAATGCAGTTTTGGACAAACTAGAAAAAGAGCAGCAAAAAGCTTCTGATTTGGCTAAAGCAGCAATTAAACAAAATACAGGAAGTGATTTAGAACAAAAAGCAAAAGATTACCTGGCAAACATTGAGGCTCGAGATGAAGCAGAACAATAGTCACGGATTTTCTTTATTAGAGATGATGATTGGAATGGTACTCATTCTAATTTCTGTGATGGGTTTTGCCTCGATGATTGCCATGCAAGCTCAAGGAAATAAAGTGGCACGAGGTACAGATGAAGCGGCAACCCTTGCCCAAGCCTCAGTTGAATCTTTGAGCAATGTACAATTTTCGGTTCTTGGAACCGATGTGGCTTCGCCTTGTTTGAACGGTCTTACGCCCGGCCAAGTGTGTAATGAGGGTCCGCTTAATCGCCTAGGGACTACAACTGGAGACCCACCTTTTTTATATCATCGAAACATCGTCATTTGTGATAACACAACGTCTTCAGTGCTTGCAGGGAGCTCTCCTCAATACTGTGGAAATGCACTCACTGGTATTAATCGACCAGAGCAATTGGCCTGCAGCACACTGACTTTAACTTCACGAGAAAAAATGATTCGTGTGCTCGTTTCTTGGAACGACAAGTATGGTCGATGTCATCACGTTCATACCGACTCTATGTCTTTTGATTGGAGTGGATCGTAGGAGTTTTTAAGATCGTGTCGAAGTTATGAAAATCCCTCGAGAGTGGTTCAAAAAGAACTTTCTTAGAGATCAATTCAAGAGATACTTACCCTATCTAGGCTTTTCGCTCGTTTTTATTCTTTCTTTGGTAGCACTTTTTAACCCCTATTACTTCGATGATTTTATTATCATTCGAGACAACGCTTGGCTTTATGAGTTCAATCCATTTCGTTGGTTTCATAGTTTTTACTTAGATTCTTACCAACTGTTTCCAGGCTATCGTCCGTTTCTAATGGTCAGCTTTTGGTTAAATCAGTTATTCTTTGGATCTCATATTGCCATTTTTAGACTAGGAAATATTCTTATTCATGTTTTTAATGGAGTTCTGGCTTATCGATTGCTGAGACGCATTTTGAGCCAACATTTCTCTCGCGAAATCATTTTGGGAATGGTTCTTTTGTTTTTGCTTCATCCCGTTCAATCGTTAGCAATTAATTTCATCTGGAAAAGAAGTACGCTTCTTGAAACTTTTTTCATCTTGTTGGGATTAAATCTTCATCTGGAATTGGTTTCCAGAGGGCAGTCTCTTAAACGCATTTTGGTCACACATTTGACCTTGTTTGTGCTGATGCTCGGAATCAAAGAATCAGGCATATTGTATCCGCTGTGGATTTATGCCTTTCATATGTTTTTTTTGCCGGGCAAAAATCAGCCAATAAAACTCTATGTGGTTATGGGAATAGTCGCAACTTTGTTTTATGGGTTTCGTGTCATCTATATGAACAACCAGTTGACAGCGATGAGAACAACCATACCCGACTGGCGATCTGTAGGTTCGATGGATTATCTTTTGTGGAGTGTAAACGAAGTGCCAAAAATGATTTTGGGGATGGTTTTTCCTAATCCATTGATTATTAGTGATCCTTTGTTTGAGCCCGCCAGCGTACCTCTGGCTTTTTTGATTTTTATTCCTTCGGTGCTCTTACTTTTGGTCACTCTCAAGAGTCGATTTTATCACAAGCCGCATATCGTATTTGCTGTCCTTTTGATTATTTTAAGTTTTGTTCCAAGTAATACGATTGTGCCACTTTATTTTGTGAGCGACCAAATTCGGCTATATTTGCCCATCCTGGGATTTTCTATTCTTTTGGGTTCACTCCTCTCGTCCAGGGTAGTTTCTCGAGTGATTCCTTCAAGTGTGATGATAGTTGGCTTTGTGTTTCTTTATGCGATTCAATTTGTTAGTCAGAACCGTCGCTATCATTATCCGCAGTTGATATGGCAAGATGTTGTTTATAGTTATCCGGAGAGCGGGCTAGCTTGGGGTGAATTGGGAGGCGTTTTGCAAGCACAAAAGAGGTTTGGAGAGGCCGGTCTGGCCTTTTTTCTGGCCGCAAAATACGAAAAGACGAAGCCGGGTTATACGATTAGAGCCATCGATAATATGATTAAATCCAATACAAGTGATGGAGTCATTGAAGATTTATTGGATGATTTAACACTAGAGCATCTGGGAGTGGCAGATGTGGTCAATTTGGCAACCGTTTACGTGCAGCTTGATGATTTTCAAAGAGCAGAAAACCTTTTATTTTATGCCATTGAAGTCAATCCAGATTTTTCTCCAGCCTACCAACGCCTGGGTATTTTATATGAGATCATGGGACAACCTGAAAAAGCTAAAACATTTTACGAAAAAGCCATTGAAAGAAATCCTTCTGACGAGACTTCAAAGCAGCGGCTATGAAATATTTTCCCTCGAGTGTGAAAAAAATAGCGTGTTTTGATTCACATTTTTGTATAGCAAACTTTTAAGTTCCTAAAATAAAACATCATTTCATTTTTTTTCGTTTGGCAAACACCTTGCAGTACATACGGGGCGTAGAGGTACTATTTTGTTAAGGGGGAAAGCTATCAAATATTTAAATCACAGTATTTTATATATTGCCATGGCATTCGGACATCTTGGATGTGGATCAGACACCTCGAATTTTTCGGGAAGTTCTGGCGAGTTACAAGTTGAGTATTCAAATGGAAAAATTCGATCAACTAAATTGACAAATGCCACGGGAATTGAACTTCGGTCGTCTTCAGGTGGAAGTTCTCCAAAGGTTTCTGGTGAAGAGTCAGGAAATACATGTCTTGTGTTTGACTCTAATAGCCTAAATGCGGCCGCTGTTTCGATGAACGGAGCATCTTTATATGCAAAAGCAGAAGGTCAAGGCGGGTCCTCACGAGAAACCAAAGTGCTTGATTTTGTAGATGGTTCTAATGTGCTGCAAGTAGGCTTAGACGGGGAAAAAGGTGATAAACTAGCTATCGGATTCTACGACTGCTCAGACAATGGATCACCATCGAAAATGGACGTAGCTGAACTGGTGATAACCTCAAAACAGGATTCATCACCAAATGGCAAGAATCCTGGCCACGACGATGATGATGACGACGATGACGACGACGATGATGATGACGACGACTAAGTTGGCTGCAAGACGTCTTCTCTTAATTCTGAACTAATTCTTGATTTTCATAGATCATTAGGTTAATAATGGCGCCTTTCTAAGCGGAGGCATTATGTCATTGGGACTACTAGGTAAAAAATTGGGTATGACCCAGGTGAACGAAGGCGAAAGCCGCGTGGCTGTTACGATTGTTGAAGCTGGTCCCTGCGTGGTCATTCAAAAAAAGACCCTTGAAAAAGATGGTTACATTGCCCTAAAGGTCGGCTTCGGTGACAAAAAAGCTAAAAATATGCCAAAAGCTCAACGTGTGATCTTTGAAAACATAAAAATGACACCTAAGCGCTGGATTCGGGAATTTCGTGTGACGGAAGAGATCTTAGCTAAGTACGAAGTTGGGCAAGAGATTAAGCTTTCAGATGTGTTTCAAGAAAACCAAATCATTGATGTGGTCGGAACTACCAAAGGGCGTGGATTTACAGGCGTTTTAGCCCGATGGAATATGAAGGGCAATCGCAGAACCCACGGTGCCCATGAGTTTTTTCGGCACGGTGGATCCATCGGATGTAGGACTTTCCCGGGGCATGTGCATAAAAACAAACACATGGCTGGGCATTATGGTGTTGAACGTGTGACGGTTCCAAATTTAAGAATCGTCAAAATTCTCGAAGACAAGGGATGTCTGTTGATTTCAGGCTCTGTGCCTGGTGCAGGTGAAGGGTTTTTGGAACTAAAACCCTCAAAACGCTATCATCTCAAAGCCGCGTAACTCAAAGTTATAGAAGTAGACGGCTAAGAATCGGCTGCTCTATATAAAGTATAAAGTCTCGTTTTCTTGCTTCAGAAGTCGGGTGGCATTAGACTTTCTGAAAGCATGCACAAACATCGATTTATCTTTTTCATTTTAGCTATTTGTAATTTTTGGATTTTTGGCCTAGCGAAGGCTCAGGAAGCCATGACTGTTGGAGAAAAAGAGTCTCAGGTTGCTTTCCACTCTCATGGGCCTCTGGGTCTATTTAGTCTTTTTTCTGCTGAGCGCGTTGCCAGTGGGCCTTTCTCAATTGGTGTAGCCCTTTATGCGGATTATTTCTTTCTTAATGATTTTCCAGTGAACGGAACGGATTCTGAGAGAGCTGTGGGACGGGCATCGTTGAATTGGACACCGAAGCAAAATTTGGAATTCTTTTTTAGTGGATGGGCTCTGTCTTCAAACCAAAGTGACGCTACGAGTTTGATTCAGCAAGTTGGTAATATTAATTTTGGATTTAAATGGGCCGAAGACCTAAGTGGTACCTGGTCGGCTGGCGTTCTTTATGAAGGAGATCTACGAAGACCCCTCTATGATCGGGGATTAACTAACTATCCTTTGAGCCACACAGGTTTTATCGTGACAACCTTGAGATTTACTCCCATTAAACTCCATGCAAATCTGGGATTCAGATTAGATGATACCCAAGACTATGCCCATCCTGCTTTAACCGAAAAGGATGCCATTTTATTGGAAGCTTTGGGAGAAAATGCCATCGTGGGTGGTGTGGGTATGGAAGTTTTACTTAAACGCGTTAATTTGAGCGTGGAATACTCGACTGAACAAACTATCCAAACGGCTAATATCGATTATTTGGATCACCCTCAACGTGTTACCCTGGGCTTTCGATATTTTCCACATGCCTATCCAAAGCTTTCCTTTGGTTTCGCGGCGGATATTGGCATGTTTGCGACGCGAAACGCGACGCGTATTTATAAAGAACCGAAGTACGCATTTCAAGCGGGCATTACCTATTATACAGGAAGAGGACCTCAAGAAGTTGTGGTTCCGGAATCGACGTCTAAACTAGAAAACACGATTGTGATTGGAAAAGTGCTCGATGCTAAAACTGAAAAGCCCATTGGTCATGCTCAAATCAATTTTTGCAACTCATCGGTAAGCCCTATTTTAAGCGATCCTGATACGGGCCTGTTTAAATCCTATCCTCTGCGGAAAGGAGATTGCCTGGTGAAGGTGGCACATCCTGACTATGACGAACTCGAAATGACTTTATCATTAGATGGGCCTGAGCTTGTTCAAGACTTTAAATTGGTTCGGCAATCGGCCCCACAGGGTTTTTTGTCGTTGTCTATTAAAGATACTGAAGGTCAGGGCATCATGGCCGACATTGCCTTTCCTCAAATTCCTTCTGCTCAAACCGTAAAGACAAATTTGCAGGGGAACATTCGTATGAGACTACCAGAGGGAAAATACCTGGTTGAAGTGAGAGCCGAAGGAAAGCGATCGGAACAAAAGATCTTTGAAATCATAGCAAATAGTGACGTTGAGGGGGAATATATTCTTGCCGATGGGTCTGCAAGACTAGATAACGAAAAAATCGTTATCACAAGACAAGTTCAATTTGCACCTGGAAAAGCAAATATTCGAGAAGAATCTGAGGTGACGCTCGACGATGTTGCAAATATTTTGCAAGAACACACCGAAATCAAAAAACTAGAAGTTGGTGGACACACGGATGCCACCGGTTCGGCAGTACTGAACAAGCGATTATCTCAGCGAAGAGCACAGGCCGTTGTAAACTACTTGGTTGGTAAAGGAATTTCACGAGGCCGACTTGTTGCGATTGGTTTTGGTCAAGATAAGCCTATTGCAAGCAATGCAACACCTGAGGGTCGATATGCGAATCGCCGTGTCGAGTTTCGAGTGATTTCGCGTTAGAGGAAGAGCTCAGTATGAGCGATTTTGCCATGATTTTGAGCTAATTTGGGCCGTTTTTGCTTGTTTTTTGATAAAAATAGCCTGTTTTTGAGTTTTTATAAATTTCCCGCGTAAAGGGATTGCAATTTTAAAAAATCTCTATAAAGAGAGCTCATGAGTGAGTCGCAGTTATTATCACGCATCAGAAAAGACGCCCGAAGAATCGCAAAACGTTTTAATTTAAGGTACTTAGAGATCGCACCAGAGGGGCCAAGAGCAAAGCGATTTGGAAGCTGTGACAGCACTAAAACCATTCGAATTCGCCTCCAAAATCTTCGAGACGGAGCTTTTTTGAGTTATCCCCACTTAGTTCATACGCTTTGTCATGAAATGGCTCATTTAAAACATATGAATCACGGTAGACATTTCAAAGACTTAAACACGGAAATTCTAAGTTGGGCTCGGGAGCGAGGTATATATTGTCGCTAACCGTGTCAGGGGCTTAAACGTGGGGAAGTAAATCTATTTTTCGATAAAAATAGAATTTTTTATGCGTTAACAATATAAAAAGTGGGGAATTAACTATCGGTTTGATCTTGCTTTCCTATTTGATAGACTTACACTATGCCTCCAAAATCTACGATACTTTTTCTTGCTGCCACGCAAAGCGAGGGAAATTTGATCGTTCAAAATGTGTTGGGCGTATCGCAGAATTTTTGGCAAACTCACAAGGCGTTTCGTATTTTTCAGCTGTCGAATTTTCCAGAGAACATTGCGGTGGGCGTAACCGGAATGGGAAGTAGTGCCACTGTCGGATTAGGTTCTATTTTAAACTTATTGGAGCTAGACAATCTGAGTGTTGTCGGAACTGGATTTTGCGGGGGGCTGAGTAAGACACTTCGTCAAGGTGATCTCGTTTGTCCGGAAAAAATTGTGGTGCAGGGAAAATCTCCATTGCAACCTACGCCTTGGCTTCGGCATCAACTTTTAAAGTATTGCCCTTTGCCAGTAGCTAAAACACTTTTAACCTCGGAGGATATCGTCTCACAACCCACCCAAAAGGCAGCCATTCATGCCGCTACAGAAATTGAAGCGGTGGATATGGAGAGTGCTCTTTGGTTTCAGTATTGTGTAGATCGAAACATTTCGTTTGCCTCGATTCGCTCGGTTCTTGATACTGCATCCGATCATTTGCCTTTGGAACTTTCCCAAATGGTGAATGCTTTCGGGGACCCTAGCTATGGCCGAATAGTTGCTCGACTGCTTCAAAAGCCAGTACTTGCTCTGACGCTATACAAGTACCGCCCTCATCGATTGGCTCAGTTATTTGCTTCTCAGGCAAAGGTTTTGCGTGAATGGCTAAATGCGCAGAGAAATCAAGATGCAGATAAAACTCATAAACCAACAATAGAAGGTAAAGTAGATAAGCTTACCTTGACGAATCCATCGTAATAAAAGTTTAAGGCAGAATATCCCGACGACAAACGATGAGATAAATCCGAGCGCTATATTTTGCCAAGGGGGCATTGTGGAAGAAATCTTGCTCGCTTCCAGACAAATGGCCCCGAAGATAGCCGGCAGTGAGATCAAAAATGAATATTCGCCCGCAAACTCTCTAGAAAACCCCAAAAAAAGACCTGATGATATCGTTGTTCCTGATCGCGAAAGCCCCGGTAATATGGCGAGCGCTTGTGCAAATCCCACAAGCACGGCATCTTTAATTGATGTTCGAGTCGGAGTTTTTCCCTTCTTTGGATCAAAGTTTCGGGCTAAAAACAAAAAAAGACCCGTCAGGAAAAGTGTTATCGACACGATTCGTAATGACGAAAATGTCTCTTCAAAAAAATCATGAAAAAGCACGCCAATAGAACCAGTGATAAGGGTCGAAAAACAAATGAGAAGAAGCAACCATGCATTTGGATCATCTCCAATAGCAAGATGTCCTTTTTGGAATAAGGTTTTTAAAAATAATGGCATCCTAGGAATTGACAAAATCAAAGCAAAAACGCGCTTTCTAAATACGATGAGTGTGGCAAGAAACGTTCCTGCGTGAAGAATGACATCGAAGAGAAGCGAGCCCTCTGAAATATTAAGAAGATTTTGTACAATAACCAAGTGACCAGAACTAGAAACCGGTAAAAACTCTGTTGCTCCTTGAATGAAGCCTAGTATGAGTGCTTCTAATGTCGACATGAGTGCACCAGATTAGCCTAGAAGGCGATAACGGTCGACAGATTCCAACAAATCGATTAAAAGCACCACGTATGGCACTTGTATATATTGGAATAGGAAGCAATTTAGGTGACCGTGAAGAGCTTGTTTTAAGAGCGGTTCACGAAATGCGTGCATTTTCACGAGTGAAAAAGATTTCAACATTGATTGAATCTATTCCTCAAGGGGTATCTTATAAAGAGCCCAAGTTCATGAATGCCGTGGTTGAACTGGAAACAGATTTTTCACCGGATGAAATTTTAGATGAACTTCTACGCATCGAAGAGGAAATGGGTAGAAAGCGCACATCCATTGGAGAACCACGAGAAATCGACCTCGATCTTTTAGGATACGATGCAAAGATTATCGAGACTGAAAAAGTGGTGGTGCCGCATCCACGGATGCACGAAAGACGTTTTGTGCTAGGCCCTCTAGCAGAGCTCAATCCGGATTGGATTCATCCGGTTCTTAATTTGACGGCAAAGGATCTGCTTTCGAAACTGCCTCCGGAAGACGAATAAAGCTGAGATAATGTTTGAGTTCAGCTATGGACTCTTCAATATCGCTCATTGCTCGATGCGTATCTTTTTTTCGAAATCTAATTTGGTACAAGCTCTTGTAAATTTCTTTAAAGCTTGAAACATCGATCATGCGGTAGTGAAGTGCGTTTGAAAATAATTTCATGTATCGGTCAATAAATCTTCGATCTTGCCAAATTGAATTTCCTGCCAAAACAATTTGTTGGTTTGGGAAATAGGTTCTCGAAAATGCCAATAAATCGGCCTCAACGTCTTCAAGTGGGCGGCCGCTCTTGACAGACTCTGTCAGTCCGCTTTCACCATGGGTTTTAGTGCACCATTCGTCCATAGCGCCCATCACTTCTTCTGGTTGAAACACCACCGCGTGAAAATCACCCAAGATCTTAAATTGAAGATCAGTAGCGATGGCTGCCACTTCAATAATTTTACAAGTTTCAGGGTCGAGGCCAGTCATTTCAAGGTCAAGCCACAAAAGGTGCGTTAGAGTCGTTTCTTCCTTTGCCATATAGCCTTTGTATCATTTATGATGCGCCAATGCATGTAGTTTTGGTTCACCCAGATATTCCAGGCAATGTTGGTAACATAGGTAGAACTTGTGTTGCCATTGGCGCCACACTTCATTTAGTAAAGCCAATGGGATTCGTATTAGACGACAAGAAAGTCAAGCGAGCAGGTCTGGACTATTGGCAGAGCCTGGATCTTGTGATTCACAAATCAAGATTGAGCATGGAGAGGCTGCTTTTTAAAGAACAAAGTCCATTTTTGTTTTCTCGTTTTGCAGAGCAAAATATTTGGAGCGCAAAATTCAACAAAGATAGCATTTTGGTGTTTGGTAGTGAAACCAAGGGTCTTCCAAAAGCAATGATTAAAAAATATCAGAAGCAAACCTATAAAATTCCTATGACCGGACCTGTTCGAAGTTTAAATATTGCATCTGCAGCAGCTGTGGCTATTTATGAAGTTCTAAGACAGACGATGTAACTGTTGACTGTCTCATGACGTAACTTTGATTGCGCATCTTTGCACCACATGATGAAATAAAGTTCCATATTGTTTTTTTAATTCACATCGATCAAAATCAATTTATTCTCAAACATATTTTCTTAGGAGTTTGCCGATGCTCAAGCGTTTCATCTCGATTGGATTTATAAGCCTATTAATATTTTTTGTCTTTCACGGTTGTGGAGGAAGTGATTCGGTGGATCTTAGCGTCAGCGATGTAAGTAATATCAATGGCACCTTTGATGCCATGGAGGGTTTACTCAATTCGCTTCAAGAGTCTAGTAGCAGTAGGCTTTCAACCAGAGCCCAGGGTGGAAACTCGGAGGGTTCATTTGCTGGTTGCCAAAATGATCAGGAAACCAAGCGTACGATAGATAACTTGAGAGAAGTTCGAGTGAATATGTGTGCGGTTGGTGCCATGGTTGATGCTGGTGCCGTTACTATTCCAAGTGACGAGTCTTTTGCTTATATGCATTTGATCTTTGCACAGCAGCCGGGAGACAATCAACAAAGCAATGAAGAATTTGTCACACGTGTTCGTGTGCGTTATTTCGTCAATGCCGATGGCAAAGATTGTATGCAAATGGATCGCTGTGAACCGAATGGATCACAGCAGTTTGTTCAAGTTCATTCTTTTCAAGCATGCAATGCTGAGAGTGGAGGCAAGAAGGGCATTTTGGTTCAAGATCGGAACTCACACGAAGAAAACTCAGAAACTCGAAACAGTTGGATGCAAATTGGCGCCTTTGGGCGTGCATCGTCAGGCACAGTTGATTTAAGTTCACTGGCGATTGAAGCAGCCTACGACGAAAGCACGTATGGATCAGGGCATGGAATATTGTCGGCCGTAAAAGAAGATCGGCGTATTGATATGAACTGGGTGGGTCAAAATAGCTATTCGAATAATGAGGGTTCATTTTCAAACGAGTTTCAAATGTGTTCAATTCGTGGCAAGGGCGAAGGCATCGTCAATTTTTCAGGCACCATGACCGTGCCTTCGTATGAATATCAAGGTCAATGGTATTGCCCGCCAAGTCCTGACAGCCCTGATGGTCAATCTGATAATTCAACCCAAGGTGCTTCTTGTGGGCCACTGGCGTATGATCATACCGAAGCTTTTACTGTTCAAAGAACTCCCGAACTCTTCTTTGGGCGCTTGGAACCTTATCAAGATTCCATTTGGTTTGCGTCACTCTCCGACTCGTGTGAGGCCAACACGGTTTCGGTTCAAGATTTTCCCAATAGCTGGGATTGCGAGGCCACCGATTCAAGTTTTGTTGAGATTGACGTGAATGCCGATGCAACGCTGGAGGAAAATTTTCTTCCTTGCTTTGAGAAAGATGCCTCGCAGTTTGAAGATTCTTATCAATCGTGCGATCAGCAATATCGAAATGGCCAAAATTAGGGCGGCGGTAACCCACTAATTTAACCTCAAACTTGTTCTTTTGAGCGATTTCATACAAAATCGCTCAAAACTATGAGTAAGACCAAAAAACAAAACATTTATTATGAAATCACGTTTCGTGACCCCAAAGACGGCCAAATTTTATCTCTCAAAGCCCAAAAAATAGCCGATTCAACGCTAGGGTTAAGTTTTATTACGATCTCGGAGTTTCTCTTTGATACCGACAAACTTGTAGTTACGCCCGATCAAGAGGCTTTGGAAAAACGCCTCGAAGGTGTTAAGGCATTGCATCTTTCGATTTACAGTGTTCTTTCCATTAAAGAAATTGGAAACGATAACAAAGGTCTTAAGTTTAAAAAAGATCGTTCCAATTTGGTTGTGCTCTCAAGCGTCGACAGACCTTCGCCACCTACATCGAAGTAGACTCTAGTAACAAGCCTTCAATATAGTCCGGAACGGTTTCTGTTGCGGGTCCGTAATGCTTGTCGGCAAATAAATGGCTCAGCATTGAGGGTTCTAGATTGAGTTCAACTGTGGTGGCCTTTGAGTGCAACCTGGCATGCTCAACGAATCCTGCAGCAGGGTAGACTTGCCCGGAGGTGCCGATGGAAATAAACCATGAAGACTGTTCAATGGCCTCAAAAATTCTTGGAAGCTCAAAGGGCATTTCACCAAACCAAACAATATTGGGTCGAAGTGTTCCAGCAAGATCACAACACGCGCATTTTGTGGTTTTTAAAATGGCTTCTTTCCACGGAAAATAAACTTTATCTGTTTGTGTACATCGGGCTTCTAGTAGACTTCCGTGAATGTGCAATACATTTTTTGATCCAGCCAATTCATGCAGATTGTCTACATTCTGGGTGACAATCAATACCGTGCCAGGCCACTTGGCTTCAAGTTTGGCGAGAGCCAGATGCGCTTTATTGGGAAAGACACTTCCCATAAGAAGCTTTTTTCGACGTTCATTGTAAAACGTTTGAACTTTTTTAGGGTTTTTTAAAAACGCTTCAGGTGTGGCTACCTCGTCTATAGAGTGACCTTCCCATAAACCCTTGGGACCACGAAAAGTCTCAATGCCCGATTCTGCTGATACGCCTGCACCTGTTAAAACCACAATAGAACTAGAATTCATCTGACTCATTTCAGAGAAAGATTATGTTCGAAATAGACCTAGTCGTCTAGTCTTCGGTATCAGTCGATGAGGATTAGCTAGACGCAGGCACAATGTTAAGTAAGCTGCTTGGCTTGCTTCCATTTCCTGCTTTGTCGACCGCAATGATCACAATCCCTTTGGCATCTCTGAGATCACTTTCGGCAAAGATGTGTTCCGTTTTACCCACGACTTTCGCTTTGGCATCCCCGATATCATAAGTGGTTGGAAGGGTTGCTGGATCTTCGATCAGAAATACATAGTAGGTTACTTCAGCTTCAGGTGTAATGTTGTCCGAAGATTTCGTCCATGTCAGCTTTCGCGTAGTGGTGTCAATACTAAGATCTGATGGCGCTGTGGGAGCTTCTTCGTCACTGGTTTCATCGGTGGTGATGGTCAATTTAAAGGGTTCGCTAAAAGAACTTAAATTACCTGCTTCGTCTCGACTCATGATTTTTAAATAGATCACGTCGCCGTTACCGTGATTTTTTAAATCGATGTTTACTTTTGGAGCGCCTTTGACTTTGATATGGCGATCTTTGGAGATGTCAATTTCGTCGTCGGCGTTTTTAAGCTCGTAAAGGTAGTACTCGATGGTTTCAGGTTTTGACTTATCGTCAGTGGAAGCTGTCCAGCTTACTATTCCAACGAGGGTGCCTGATTCGTTCTTTGCTTGGGTTACCTTGATATCTTTAGGTGTTGAAGGAGGCGTTTTATCTTTATCGTCGGTCGTTTGGGCCTGGTCTTCATCTCCAGTTTTCTTTGTGTCGGCTGCCTTTTTAACGCCACCGCAACCTACGAATAAGAAACTAAGGGTCAATAATAAAACGATCGTTGAAATATGATTTTTATTCATAATAACGCGAAGTATCATATATTAATGCATAACGTCAAGAACTTATTTGCACTTCTTTCTACCAAAAATAGGTTATATGAGGCTCTGTAATGCTTGAATCAAATCTAAAAAATATGTCATTAGATCAATTAAAACAATGGCTTATAAATAACTCTATATCTAAGGTTCACGCCAAAAGCGTGTTCCAGTGGCTCTATCGAGAAGAAAAAAAAACGGGGACGGAGGTGGAGTCCTTGCCTCTGCGTCTTCATCAGTTTCTCAGTGAGCACCCTCCAGGTTTATCTTTGAACTTACAGCAGAGGATCAACTCTCAAGATGGCAGCCAGAAGTTCGTTTTTTTGTCATCCAGGGGCAAGTTTGAAACGGTTTGGATTCCATTTAAAAATCGCATCACACTTTGTGTCTCGAGCCAGGTGGGGTGCGCACTGGATTGCGGGTTTTGCCTCACGGGACTTTTGCCATTTAAGGGCAATTTAGAACCTTGGGAAATGGTGGATCAACTTCTTCAAACTCAAAACCTAATGGGACAAAAAGTAACAAACGTGGTTTTTATGGGCATGGGTGAGCCTCTTTTAAACTTTGAAAACGCTAAACGCGCCGTCGAAATTTTGACCTGCCCGTATGGCTTAAGCATCGCCAAGTCAAAAATCACGGTTTCAACGGCAGGTTATATTCCCGGGATTCTAAGGTGGGGAAGAGAGGTGGGTACAAATCTAGCTGTATCTGTGATTGCAGCCAGCCATGAGAAGCGAAATCGACTCATGCCTATCAATGCTCAGTTTCCCCTGGATGCGTTGGTTCGTGCAATTCATGAGTACACGCTGATCACCAGGAAGAAAGTATTTTGTGAATATCTCTTGATTGATGGTTTGACAGACTCTTTTCAAGACGCCAAGGCACTTGCCAAATGGTTTAAAAAGATGAACGTGACCATAAATTTAATTCCGTACAACGAAAACCATCAGTTTAACTACAAGCGTCCACCCAAAGAACGTGTCGATCAATTTAAGAGCTGGCTGCATGAAGAGGGCATACTTTCAACAGTCCGATGGAGCCACGGCTCTGACATAGGTGCCGCCTGTGGCCAGCTTTCAGGATATGGGAATTACTATCGAAAAGAAGGTATCCTAGACTCATAAAAAACCTTCAAGAATATGCATCGATCCCGCTAAGAAGCGATCCTCCATGTGCTAGTAATCTGGCTACATTCATATTATCACGGGTTTCGAAATTTAGTGTGGGTGTATATCAAAACATGTCAGGGGTTCTATTCTGGTTCCTGCTACCATTGCATATGGCTCTCAATTTGGCATCCATTGCACTGTATTCAATCTAAGCGCGTCGCATCAGTAAGAGATATCTGGAAATCTTTGGACAGACGACTATTTCTCTCAGTGAAACCATATCTTAAAAAGAACAGAAATTTGTTTGATCGCCGCAAGTGAGAACACATCAATTATATTCGTAGGCTTTGATGAATCGGGGGGAACAATGGTTGTAATATTGTTAACCAAAAATATGACGAAGTGGAACTTTTGGTTTTAATAGACAATTTAATTTATTGGGTTTTATTCTATGCCATGAGATGCTAAAATTTAGGAGGAGCTGAAAATTAATTCTTATTTTAAGGTAAATCATTGGATATAAGAAAACAACACAAAAAAAGATGGTGGAGTCGATATCTGCTTGCTTGTCTGATTTTTGTAGGTGTGCTTTTTGGGTGCTCAAAGAATGAAAACACAAAATCAAAAAACTTTTCAAGTCTAGGAAGTTTTGCTGCTGTTTACCATGCTGAATCGGGAGAAGTTAATTATGTGGCGAGTAGACCCAGCAATGCCAACCCCAGATCTTCCGCGCTTTTTGCATTGGACTACCAAGACACAACAGGTGTGACGAATCCTGACGGGGTTACCGGCGGCGCCATACGCGATACCACGAAGCTTCCTGGTGATATTGACTATGATATGGGGCTTGTTGATCCTGACAACTGCTCCACTGAATACAATCCAACGACGCACACACTTTCTTTTTATACGCGTTTAATAAACAAATCCGATTACCTTGACGATGGCTCACCATATGTATTTACAGATCCGGTCGATTTTCCCCGCCTCACCACATTTTATACGCCATTTCATTTTGTGATTACAGGGTTGGATTGGGATACCACTTCTTACCCTGGTCTGATTACGGCTATTAACACCGATTTGGGCGGAGCCAGCTGTGATGCTCAAAATGGCTTGACTTTAGCAACATGTGACTCAAATCCAGCAAATGATCGCTTTGATTCGATTTGGCCTGATAATCCGATCAACGATTACAGTGGGCTTCCCGGTTATGACTTTACGCCGTACATTACCGATGGCGATATGGCACCCGGTGACGATACAGGTTGTGTTCTTTTTATGCAGTTTACACTTACCGAAAATCAAGATTTTACATTGTATTTTGATCTTTTGGCGGTGCGCGTGGATGGAACACCGATTCCCCAGCCTAACGTGATAAGCCCAACAACACCAAGCTACGTCAATACCAGCACGATGGATGTCACAATCGATAACTGTATGGTTGGAAGAACGCTCCACGTGGATGGAGGTGAGAGCCCAGTGTCCGTTGCGTGCGCGGGGACAACGCAAGCGATTACGGTGACACCTAAATCAAACACGATCAATTACTTGGCTGTTTATCAAGTAAATGATGCGACTCAAGAACAAAGTATATCTACCAACTTACAAATCACACACGATGATATTTCCCCAGAAGTGGTAGCATCGAGCCCAGCGGATAATCAAACGAGCGTCAACGAATATTCCAACTGTGTGGTCACGTTCAGTGAACCGATTGATACGTCTTCGGTGACTTCTGGATCAAACTGTAGCAACGGGTCTTTCAGAGTTTGTCGCGGTGGAAATTTTGTAAACGGAACCATTAGCTTTTCAAGTGATTCGACGCAAGCGGTTTATGATCCCAATGCAGCGATGAGTACCAATTCTGCGCACACGTGTGATGTTACAACGGCCGTTACGGATTTAGCAGGCAATAGTCTTAATTCAGCTTATAGCGCAGCATTTACTACGCGAAATGGCGCGTTTGGCGCAGATGTTTCGCCACCTGTTGTTACGGGTTTGATTCCTGCTGACAATGCTACGGTTTCTGTAAATACAAGTTTTTATGTTTATTTTAATGAAGCGATCAATGCCTCTACACTGATTGCGACTGATTGTGACGGCGGCGGCACACCCATTCCAAACCTAGCCATATGGCAAACCAATTCGTGTATTACGTCGGGTTACCCTACGACAAGACCCAATCCTATATCAGGCACGGTGAGTATCAATGCGACTGGCGATGTGGTGACGTTTACGCCAAACACAGCTCTTTCTCCGGATGATTGTTTGGCCGTCACGATTTCTTCGTGCGTAGAAGACCTTGCAGGAAATGCACTTCCCAATCGAGGAAACTTTGCAATTGGTGCCTATGGTGGAAACGATATTGACTACAACACGTGGACCATATTTTATACAAAGTCTACCTCTGATTCCACGCCGCCCGTCATGGTCCACACGGGACCTTTTTTGGATGCGGCCAATGTTTACGAACGCGTCTATCCTTTTTGGATTTTTAGTGAACCGATTGATCCTGCCACAATAATAACAGATTACTTATTTACAAATGTGTTTGGTTCTACGACAAAAATTTCGGCCTCGGTGAAAGGTGATCCAACGCTACAACTCATTACTTTAAAGCCTAATCCTGCACTCACCTTGACCGAAAAATTTGTGATGACGGCCACAGGTGCACTTACCGACGCTTCTGGCAATCAGATGGTAGCACCACAAACTTCACAATTTACGGTTAACCTTGCTGATACAAATACTCCAACGGTTGTTGCGGTGACACCAACCAATTTTGTGAATCCTAATCGGAATCCACCAAGAATTTCAACTTGCACGATGTTTGATGTTGATTTTTCAGAACCCATGGATACCAGTACACTTCATGGAGGAAATATCCGTTTGATTCAACGATCTACGGGTAATGTAAAACCAACAACGTTAAATATTTCGAATGATGGAGCTTCTGTGCGTTTGATTCCAGATTCTAGTCTTCAAAATTCAGGAGGAGGTGCAGGGCGAGATTTTCGTGTGGAAGTTTCTGGTGTAAAAGATCGTGCTGGTTCATCAATTGCCTCAGACTATACTGGAATTTGGTATCGGTCGTTCGATGATAATGCCTCACCCACGGTACTTGGTTTTGCGCCTACGGGAAGTGTTTCAGAAAATGGCAGTTTTGCCGTGTTCTTTAGTGAATCGATGGACCGATCAACACTCACCAATACCAATTTTGCATTTGGAGGTGGTATTGGCTGTCCATTTCAAAGTGTGTATCCCTCTGAAGATGGAACGTGGGCAGTTGCCAATTGCTATCACAATATGAATCAAGGAAGTAATCGTTCGCTTACGCTCGCGGGAGGTTCAGTGAAAGATCGATCCAATCCTGGCAATAACGTCAGTTGTGAAAATGGATCAGGAAGAACCGTTGGAGGAAGCCCTTCGATTACATTTACAGTAGGTGCAAGCGACACAACTCCGCCAGTAGTGAGCGCGGTTAATCCATCTGATGGTACAGGATCAGTGGCGACGACGATTCAACCTAGTGTGACATTCAACGAAGAGATTGATCCACGAACAATTACGCCCACCACCGTGCTTTTGATGAGTGAAGAAGGCGAAATTGTTCCCTCACATTTAAGTATTTCGAGTGATGCTTTAACTGTTACGATCACTCCGAATCAACCTCTTGCAAGCTCTGAAGTCTATTATGTGTTAGCCACAACGGCAATTCGTGACCTTGGTGGTGGAAATACATATGATGATACGAGTGAAACGGGCGTCGAAACAATAGCGATACCTGGCGTTCTAAGAACCTGTTTTGCCACAGTCGGATCTTCGTGTCCGTAAAGAAATAAAAAAATTGTCTACCGACTGTAATTTGATCGCAACTAAAGTGAACATTTGAGTCAAGAGGGCGAGATTGTGGCCTCTGGACTAAATATCTCGAGCAACGCGAGGGTCGTAACAATCGTTCCTAATAAGCCGCTTGCGGTATCGGGCATTTATTATATTATCGCAACCACTGCAATTCGTAATCTAGGAGGTGGAAACAAGTATGATGATACCAGTGAAACAGGCGCTGAAAACACTTCAATTCCTGGCATTTAGTGAACCTGCTTTGCAACGGGCGCGTCATCTTGCCCATAAGATAGGGTTCGTTTTGTTTGCAATCGTCGGAATTGCGGCGTGTTCAAAGCGAACAGGAGTGTTATACGACCAGCAGGGCCAACCTGTTCCTTTCCAAGTCGTACGACTTTTAACTGTGGATGATGCGGGTGAAGAAACTCAGGAACTTGCTATTCGAACCACAGATAGCGCTGGAAGATTTTCATTTAGTTTAGACCCCAAAGCAAATGCTTCGGTCATTTTGGAAAGTGACTTGCCACAGGGTAGACTTCGTGGGTTTTGGGCGGGTCGACCTCTGAACTATGCGATTCATCCCATGACGGAGGCATTGGTCTCGTTGATTCAAGATATGACCTTAACTTTGGGAGGTCGAACGACTGCTGATTTCACACCTTTTGAGCTTCAGGATCTTGGCGATGCCATTTTTGCGCTAAATCTTGGCACGCTAGATCTCTCAAATGATGAAGCGGTGAAAGATTTTATTCGTACGTCTATCGTTGCTAGGATGATTGCCGATGCTGCGGGAGGGCAGGTTAACGTTATTTCTAAGAATACATTCTCTGGTGAATCAACTTCCATGATTGGTTTTAGTTCAATGGATTCATCGTGCCTTTCGAATGCACCAACCGTATTTTTAAATGGAAGTGGATTTCGTTTCGATTTTCGAAGCAATGGCTCGCCTTGCATACTTTCAAATGGAGCTTTGCCGCCCATGCTTTACGAGGAGTCTTTGGAACTAAAGTTCAATGGAGAAGTGATTTGGGATTTGGGTGGGGACATTTTCCCTGAACTTGCTATTGCCTCGACAACGCTAGAGTCCGGACGAGAAATTGTCTTGGGTCCTATCACGCTTCGTCGTCCACAACTGAACGATATGGATCCACCGTCAGCCGATGATCTTATGATTTCTCGGAAAATATTTGTACCTGAAAATACAGACTACGCTCGATATTTAACGATTCTCGATAACACGACCGGTGCCAATGATCGTACACTTTCTATAGATATTCGAAGTTTTCTTCGTACTGATGAAAATTCGAGTTTGCTCACGCATGATGTGTTGCAGTCAATTCCTAATCAAGAAGATCGATATGTCGTAGCCTACGATATGTTTCAAGAACGACCAACAGTCGGATTTGGCCTTCAAGATCAACTAGGAAGGCTAGGTGCCCCTACAAAGTTTTTTTCTCCTGGTGTTGCAGGAGGTAGCGTCAACGAAGTCACTTGGGGTTGGAACAACTTGGTAATTCCAGCAGGAACTCAGAAGACTATATTGACCTATCTATTTCTTACATCTTTGAGAGATTCAAACGCCCTAAATAATTCCATGCAAGAAATCGTCAGAGAACCCAATATGACTGCTATGAGTCTCCAAGAGCTTCAAGGTCTTCTTAACTTTACTCCAGGCGCAGGAACAGTGATTGGCGAAGCGGGCTCAGTTATCGGTCGCGCAGATGTGACGGCATTGAACTTGGATACTCAAGAAAGCCTCACGGTAAAAGCCCGCAATGATGGATCGTTTTTTGTGCCTCTGGTCACCAACTCAGGTGACAAAGTCAAAATCACCTCATCGGACGGCCTTGAAACAACCCTTACGGTACCATAAGGTATATGTCTGGATTACGAGACTTCTTTCTCCGTGCCCTGTTTTTCTTTGAGGGTTTCTTTAAGTTTATTTAGTTGGGAGGCAATGTCTTGTAGTTCGTCACTTTGACGAAGCTTAATATCATCGGCGTCGTAGTTGCCCTGAATAAGATCTTCAACCATTCTTTCAATGGGCACCAAAGGTCCCGCGATTTTTTGTGTGAGATAAATGCCAAAAATTAACATTGCGAGAGACGTCGTGATCACAAGTCCACCCAAGCTCATAACTACATATTTTAAGTGACGTTGGTAAACTTGGAAGGCTTCACTTGCTACGAATTCTGGCGTAGCGCTTTGGACCAAAGAGGCATACGTCATATATGATATTGCAATCGTCGTGCAGGCTGCTGCAATCACCATCGATGCGATGACTTTCAGCTGCATTTTGGGCCTGACTAGGTAAATTTTTCTTTTGTTTCTCGCCATTAAAACCCCTTGGAAAAATGTTCAAGATACCTTATGGGATTATCAATATCTGCCCATCTTTGTTGCTCTTCGTCGATTCGCCATCCTAACGAAATACATGTTCTCGAAAATCTGTTGGTCACCATTACATTATAAACGCTCATTTTGCTGCCGTCGACGCTATTTCGCTCGATATTATTGTACCCTAATAGGATCTATAGTAGGGGCTCGCGTCGCCCCCTCCATGGGCAAAGCCCACGGAGCCACCCCCTCAGGG
>JAGRAY010000110.1 GCA_020434375.1 Bdellovibrionales bacterium
AAACTTTTTTTAAATCGTGAGACTAAATCGTGAGACACCCGACGCAATCGGATTAGCTTGTTTTCTTTAGTTTGGGGTCGGATTTTTGTGGAGTAAGAGAATAATCCCGTAAGCTCTTGAAGATTCCTCAGACGCTTCTTGGATCTTAAAGGTCGCCGTGTGTATTACCCTTTTTGCGGCAAAATCCGATTGCGTCGGGTGTCCCCCCATACATACACCTACTACGCTTTTACCCAATCTTGAATGAGGCGCTGAATTTGAGTCTGGTAAGGAATTCCAGCGGCCTTAGCTTTTATTTTTGCAGTTGCGAGTAAGGACTCAGAAATTCTGAGACTGATCAATGTTTTCTTTGTAGACGAAAATCCATGAAGGGTACGAAAGTCCTCAAGAAACTGTAGGATTTCCTCAGCCTTCATGGTTGAGCATTGTTTTAAATAGTCAGTGCTGAAGAGTTGTAGCGCTCGTTTCATTGTAGTTCTCTAAGTGCTTTTACATCTTCGAGGTCTTGGAGCCTTCCTGCCTCTTGTTTCATTTTTATGAGTTCCTTTTTTGCTAAGATAGGAATTTTTTTACCCTTCACATTTACGATTTTTACTGGAAGTCTCTTGCCCTTATGGGTAATTATAACGTCTACGATGCGGGTTGGATCCTTTGAATCGTAAAATGACCATGCCCGAAGATTTCTCTCCTTGATGTATTCTTCGCGAAACTGAAAAATATCGTTAGCAGAAACGGGAAGTTTGGAAGTAAGGCCTAGCGATAGTAGGGCACATTCGCAGGATTCATAGTTTCGCTTTGTAAAGGATAGAACTATGTCCACGTCCACCGTACCCCGAACTGCGCCGTGAAGGGCAACCGCATAACCTCCTACAATTGCAAAGGAAACGTCTTCTTTCGTGAGCGCTTCCACAACCTCTAGAACAAACATATATACAAGTATATACAATTATTTCCACACTGCAAATCCGGGGACATGCCTAATAAACTTTGAATTCGGATAAATGGCCTCAGAACTACCACGACTTCACCCCCAAGGCCCCAACAAACTCAACCTCTCAAAGGCGAAGCCGTTGAGAGGGCGACGCGAGCCCATGTAATAACCGCTTATTTAACTAAAGTGCGACCGTCAATAACAACGGCATTTAAAAACAGTGTTTTAATTTGTTTGATGTTTTCGCCCTTTGGAGGGGGTGTTTTTGCCAGTTGATCTAATACGTTTGGTTTTGGTTGAACTTATTAATCTAAGGTAGATCCGCAAACCAATCCAATGTAAGGTTACCAAAAGCTAATGGGAAAAAAACGACAAGGTTATTTTTGGAGAGATTGGGATTTTGAACGTATCTTAGATCTAAGAATTTGTGACCTAAATTTGAAGCTGGGCCGTTGTCCTATTAATCAAGTGTTTCAGAGTGTATGCAAAGAGCTACGGGACAAAGAGATTGTGTTTGTTCCTCATGTCTGGCTTTCCGATGAATTTTTTTGCCCAGATGGCATTCCCGGTATAGCCATTCCTTTTTATCTTGCGCATCCAAAACTAATTCAATTGGAAAAAAAAATGATGCTCGAAGCTGAAGGGTCTAATAGGCGAGAGGCTACGAGAATACTACGCCATGAGATGGGTCATTCCATTGAACACGCGTATTTTTTGAATAGAAAAAAACAACGCATTGTAACTTTTGGAAAAACAACTCTCAAGTATCCAGAGAGTTATGTTCCAAAGCCATTTTCCAAGTCATATGTATTGAATCTGGAGAACTGGTATGCGCAGAGCCACCCGGATGAAGATTTCGCAGAAACATTCGCAGTATGGCTTAATCCTCATTCTCACTGGAAATCACGCTACGCCAAATGGCCCGCCATCAAAAAGCTCAATTGTATAAACGTTTTGATGAAAGAAATTCAAGGCAGAAGACCCTTGAATCGATCTAAGACGAAAGTTGATCCTGTTGAACGCATTAAGAAAACCCTTCGTGAATATTATGAAGAGAAGCGAGAGCGATATGGTTTAGATATGCCGGCTACTTTTTATGATCGTGATCTTCGGCGAGTATTTTCAGATAGTG
The DNA here is from genome assembly GCA_020434375.1 of Bdellovibrionales bacterium. Classification (GTDB taxonomy): domain Bacteria; phylum Bdellovibrionota_G; class JALEGL01; order JALEGL01; family JAGRAY01; genus JAGRAY01. Next base: position 2,064 of record JAGRAY010000110.1, read on the forward strand.
ATGAACATCGAAAAATGAAATTTGCACATCGTTTTATAAGAAAACATCGACGGGATATTCGAAAAAGTGTCAGTTTTTGGACTGGTCAATATCAGTACGCTGTAGATCAAGTTATCGAAGAGCTTGAAACCCGTTGTCGAGAGCTTGAATTAAAATTGATGTTCGATGAGTCAAAAACATTGAGCGACCTCATGATGATGGTGGCTGTTCATGCTATGAATCATCGCTATGAAGGGGGATATCAAATCGTACTATGAGAAAACTTCGCATTTTAGTTCTAATGCACAAAGATTTTATTCCACCAGATCAAGCCACGCAACGTGAGCGAGAGGTGGCGCCTTGGAAAACAGAGTTTGATGTTGTATACACCCTGAAGCAAAGTGGGCATGAGGTCTTGCCTCTAGGTGTGATCAGTAATCTTGAACAAATTATTGATGCTTTGGCGAACTTCAAACCTCACGTTGTATTCAACCTTCTTGAGGAATTCGACGGTGAATCAGTTTTTGATCAAAACATTGTGAGTTATCTTGAGCTCAAGCGAGTTGCTTATACAGGAAACGGTCCTCATGGGCTCATGCTCGGCAGAGATAAAGCTTTGAGTAAAAAGATTTTGCAGTATCACCGCATTGCTGTTCCAAAATTTCAAGTAGTTCCTCTTAGGCGGCAAGTCAAAAGGCGATCATCTTTGAATTTTCCACTTTTTGTAAAATCGGTATCTGAGGAAGCATCCCTTGGCATATCTCAAGCATCTTTGGTTACGAACGATCAAAAATTGAAAGAAAGAGTCGAGTTTGTTCATGATCATATTGGAACAGATGCAATCATAGAACAATATATCGATGGCAGAGAAATCTATGTTGGTGTTTTAGGAAATAGTCGTCTTGAAGTATTGCCTCCCTGCGAACTTATTTTTGGAAAATCTGCTCAAGATATGCCCAAGATTGCGACCTCAAAAATTAAGCATAGTGCGGCGTATCGTGAAAAGCACGACATTGACACCACCTCCATCGAACTTGAAGAACCACTCAAAACGACAGTTAACAAAATGTGTAAACGGGCTTTTAAACATCTTTATCTACAGGGTTATGCGCGATTTGATTTGCGTATTGATCATCATGGTACGCCTTTTATTTTGGAGGCAAATCCAAACCCGGATATTGCAGAAATCGAAGATTTTGCAATATCGGCCTATTACGCAGATATTGAGTATCCAGAGCTTCTTGAGCGAATTATTCGCCTAGGAATAAGTCGCCAAAAGAAAAAAGCCTAAGCAATGGCTCCTTTGCACGAGCTTCCTTGACCTGCTGTGCAGCCGTAGCAGTGATCAGCAAAAGCAATAGGTGCTCTTGATAAAATGTCAAAACTATCAATATCCCAAATTGACGTTTGTCTTGAGAGGGCTGGTATTTCTAGCATTTGATTAAAGTCGCAGTCATAAAGATAGCCTTGCCAGCTCACAGAAATTAACGATTTGCACATGATTTCGGCAGCGGCCTTTGGGTTAAAATTTTGTTTAAGGAGCGCCATGTAATTCGCGAGTTGATTGGTATTTTTCAGGTCTCGTAAAAACCGATGAATGGGCATATTGGTAAGCGTAAGAAGCTTATTAAATTTAATATCAAATTTTCTAAGTTCACTTTTATAAATATGTTCCAATTGTTCTTGGTCGGGTGGTAACGAGGGCCCCAAAGGGTTATAAACTAAATGAATATACAAACCCGAATTCTCGTGTCCGTATCCAAGGCGATTGAGTTGTTTAATAGCTTCGATACTTTTTTTAAACGCGTGACGTCCTCTTTGTCTATCCACATTGTCTTCCATGTAACACGGAAGTGAAGCAATGATTTGGACGTGATGATTCTTTAGAAACATAGATGTATCTTCTTGTCCCGGCTCAAAAAGAACTGTCAGATTGCAACGGTCTATGACATTTTTGTGAAGTGCACGTGTTCTAGTAACCAGATCTCTAAATGCCGGATTCAGCTCGGGTGCACCCCCAGTGATGTCGACGGTTTCTATAGAGTCAGATTTTCCAAGAAGCTCAAGAATTCGATCCACAGTTTTGTGGGTCATTACTTCTGTGCGTTGTGGACCCGCATTGACATGGCAGTGATGACAAGTCTGATTACATCGTTTTCCCATATTTATTTGCAAGGTGGGAATATGCGCCCTGAATTCAGGGATCCCACAATCTATTAGTTGATCTGCAAAAGTCATATTGTGCGTCGGATTCGAGGCTGTATTTACGAATGGGTCATTGTTTTAAAAAAGATAGGTTTGACACGTAGAAGTTTTGAATCTTTAGCACTCATCGAATCTATAGCTTTTGGAAGAGGGGCAATAAATGCTGGCAATGCTTTAGTTAAGGGAAAAAGATTTATGGGTTTTCGATGCCACCAATTTATCAAAAAAGTTATTCGATTGGAACCATTTTTGCTTTGGAATTCAGCTGGATAGACCCCATGTCTAAGGTTGCCTGCAAAGATCGCAAATTGATTTTTTTTTGGGTAAATCAAGGTTCCTTTCTTTGCTTGCTCGGGTATCAGTCCTTTTTTAGGATCAACACGTTGGTCTAAAATAACAGTCGGGCCACCAGAATCGCTAACATAGACAATGCTTCCAAATTTTGGATGAATCCACTTACTTGTATTTAGATAGGCATATTCATCTCGATCAAAATGGAAATTTTTTTTCCAATCAGATGCATATGAATGAACCCACCATTCAGCGCCAATGCATTCAGAACCTGGTCTCGCAATCTTACGTAAGTATCTAATTAGCTGTTCAAATAGATTCGTCGGAGATCCTTTAAATGAATACCAAAAAGCACCGTCAATCCTATCTGTTTGTTTTGAATACTTACGTAGGCATTTGTTTAAGTGAGAGAACCACTGGCTGGGAAAGACGTTTTCGTATAGACGAACTTTCATGAGGTAATTTTAGCATGATCTTATGAGTCGCGGTCAAAATAATGTACAGATGAATTTCGTGTGGCAAAAAAGGTTAGAATTGGTAACATAAGAATATACATAAAATGACAGATTTATCGGATTTGAAGACTATAGAGGTATTTGATCTAGAACAACTACTTTCTCCCTACTCTGTTTCAGAATTTTTAACGTCACACTGGCCAGAAGCATTTCTTTATCTCGAAGGAAATGGGAAACGTTTAGCGGCACCATTGTCGATTCGGGAATTGACTGACGTGGAGAATTTGGCAAGAGTTTGCAAACGTGATGTTATTCTTTGGCCCCCAAAAAACGGGAATACAAGTCTACATGAACATGTAGCGGATCAAAGTTGTCCTCCAAATTTAGCTTTGGGTTTTTACGATGCTGGCGTCACGTTATATTTCACGCAAGTCGAAAGCTATGTTTTGCCTATACGTCAAATGTTACGAAGTATCGAAAACGATCTTAGGTTATCACCAGGAACAATGGAGTGTGAAATTTTTGCATCAAGAAAAGGATCAGGCACGCCTGTCCATTTTGACCACGAGATCAATTTCAATATTCAACTTAAAGGTAAAAAACGTTGGACCATTGCTAAAAATACATCGGCGCCAAGTCCTTTAACCCATTTTAAAATTTATGACACTCCAATGGGAGATCTAGCTAGTTACTGGGAAGGACCCGTGCTCAATGAAATCCCAAGCAATAGCCGTTCTTTTCTGGCAGAGGAAGGTTCGCTGGTTTTTTTACCTCAAGGATATTGGCACTCAACAGTTTGTGAAACAGACTCTTTGGCTCTCTCCTTTGTGGCGAAGCCGCCTTCCTGGGCAAGTATTGTCATAAAACTCATACGCGCAGAACTTATTAAAGATGAACGTTGGCGCAAACGATCCATGATTCAAAAG
>JAGRAY010000111.1 GCA_020434375.1 Bdellovibrionales bacterium
TTTTTGGAAAACTGAAAATGACAACGACAAGTTCGAAGCGTTTTCTACGCTTTACTTTGTTCTTTCAGAGTTTACGAAGGTAGCTGCTCCGTTCATTCCATTTATCACCGATTATATTTATGGCCAGTTACGTCTAGACCACAAGCTAGTTCAAAAAGATTCTGTTCACTTGGATCAGTTTCCGTTGGTGCAAGATGTTTCCGAAGAAGAGAAAGCACTTGAAAAGGAAATGGATATGATTCGTGGTGCGATTGAATTGGGGAGAGAATTAAGAGAGCGAATGAAAATTCGTATTCGGCAGCCCTTGTCGAGAATTTTTATAGGTACCGATAGTGGGCGCAATGTTGATGAAAGCGCCTCGTTAGAAATTCTTGAAGAGCTCAATGTCAAAAAGGTCGAGTTTTTGCCAAAAGAGCAGATGGCTAGGTTTACCATTAAGCCCAATTTTAAGAAACTGGGCAGAGCTTGGGGCGCACAAATGAAAGAACTTCAACAAAAGCTTCAGAGGCTTACTCAGGTCCAAATTAAAAATATTCTCGAGGGTCAAAGTTTCGAGATGTTAGGTCGTAAAATGACCAGCGACGACTTTCAAATTGATCTTTCTCCGGCTGACACGTTCAAGTTTGAAACGCATTCGAATGGGGAGGTCGTTGTTGCTTTAGATCCTGAAATCACAGACAGCCTTATGCAGGAAGGCGTAGCCAGAGAAGTTGTTCACCATGTTCAACGTCTTCGAAAGGAAATGGACTTTAACGTAGAAGATCGGATCATTTTATCGATCGATGTGGATCAAAAAACGCGTCAAAAATTAAAAGGTTTTTCAGAAATGATAGAGAACGAAACATTGTCGCGCGTCCAATGGGTAAGTCTTGATAAAAATGATTCAATAAGAGCAGAGATAGACGATCAGGTATTTTGTTTTAATCTTGCTTGCAGCGGCGACTCTTAAGAAAATACAGTTTTTATTGCTATTGTCCGTACATATTGTTTTTCGAACGAACCGACAAGATGTCCTCGTATGTTCTTTACGAGGACATCTTGGCCGGTGAAAAAACGCTAATTCAACATCAAAGTGATTGAGTTGTTGAGGCCCGATTCGAAGGTGACTGTGCATACTGCGCTATTATCTGGACAGTCTTGATCGACGACTGAAAGACCGGTTACAATCCATGTGAATAGGTTGTCTCCATCAATCTCTGCAAGAAAAGTAATCGAACCTGCAGGACCCTTAATGTGGCACCCAAATTCTTCATTCGAACAAGAAATATCTCCTATTGATATTGTTGCACGAGGGCTGGTAGAACCAAATCCGATGCCTACCACGAACTCATTGTTTTCAGCTAAAAAGATCAGTTAATTTTTATATGGTTTGGAAAAATGGCTCATTCCACCTTTCATCATGGTCGTTCTACCTAAAAGAGATGCGCTGGGTCAATAGAAGTCGCAAATATTTTGTTTTTAAAAGAAAACAAAATATAAGTTAATTTATTGAATATATTAAAGTATGAGTAACAATTCTGAAAAAAATAAATAATATTAGAGAACATATGCAGTGTGTTTAGAATGAGAGGTCAGTGTTGTTTGAGTGCGAGAGACTTTGGAATATCAGCCGTCTCGACCGTTCATAAAGCATTATTGTTAAGGTCAGAGTTTCTATTTAGAAGCTGGTTCTATTAAAATATCTTGATCTTTTCCTTTGGAGTGGTAATTCCCCTTAAGTTGCAAATTGAAACATTGGAAATTATTGAAAAAATTTATTTATGATACCTCGTCTTAAAAAAATTAAAGCTTTTGTTCTTGTTGTGTTGCTCTCTTGTGCTGGCGTGATGTCACAAGATGATTCTATGTCGACCAGTGACGGGAAAGGCGAAGGAGTGACCGAGGCTAAAGAGTGGAAGGCAAATGCCGGATTCAGTGCGATATTGAACACTGGCAACGCAGAAAATCAAACTTTCGGTGGGAATGCTGCTTTATCTCGTAAGTGGCACATGAACGAGACGACCGCAACAGCCAACGGTGCCTACGGACGAGCCAAAAATTCGACGACGGGAAATTCAGAGACAAACACAAAGAACTGGAAAACAGCCTTGAGATATGATCGATTTATTTCGGAGCCAGTGTCCATCTTTGCTTTAGGGCATATTGGACAGGATGTACCAGCTGGTTTTGACTGGAGATTTGGAGGTGCCTCGGGTGTTTCGCATAGCCTTTTAAAGTCCGATGTCCATTTTTTCAAATATGAAGCTGGCTACGATTACACGCGAGAGTATAGGGTTGCGGCCGCCGATGCGAATATTCATTCTGCGCGAATCTTTCTTCAGTACAAATATATGATTTCAAAATCTGCGCAGTTTGGGCAAGATGTTGAAAATTTACTTAATTTACAAGATGGAAGCGATTTTCGGTTAAATGCGTTAACGAGTTTAACGATGAAGCTTACCGATAAAATAGCTTTCCAAATGGGTTTTGGTGTCCGTTTTGATAACCAGCCAGTGGCGGGTTTTAAATCAACGGATACAACGACGCAGGCTGGGCTTGTGTTGAACTTCTTATAAAGGAGAATGACAATGAAAAAGTTTAAACTATTAATTGCATTATTTGCGTTGGCTATTTTTCCTGTGCAGGCAGAACAAAATTCTACCAAAGGTTTGTGGGAATTTGGGCCTTATATCGGCATGTTTTTTCCAGATAACTACGGCTCTGCTAATCTAGATAAGTCTCTCCTAGTGGGTGGGCGTCTGGGGTACTTTATTACGTCAGAATTTAGCGTGGAAGGATCTTTTCATCGAGCGTTTAGTGAAACGTCTGGGGGATCCGAAACGAATATTGACGCTTCAAGATTAAATCTCCTGTGGAATTTTCTTCCTGGTAAGTTTGTTCGACCATTTTTGACTGTTGGTGGTGGATGGGAAAGAACATCTTTTCCGTTTGGAACTGACAATGACTACGGTTTAAATGGTGGTGGTGGTTTAAGGTTTTTTGTGAATCCTCATTTCAATATTCGACTAGAAGGTCGATACAATACGGTCGATATTGGGCGTGCCGCCGCTGGAAGACAACACAATTATGAAGGAATGCTAGGTTTTAGCTGGCTGTTTGGAAAAGCAACTGAATCTGTCTCGGTTGATGAACCTAAAGATGCAGACCAAGATGGCGTGAGTGACGGAGACGATCGCTGTCCCAATACGCCAGCTGGCGCTGTAGTTGATGCCACGGGTTGTGTGGTTCAAGTTAAAGAAGAAATCAAACCAGCAGATGCAGATCTTGACGGTATTGAAGACGATACCGACAAATGTCCCAATACAGAAATGGGTGTTCCGGTGGATGCTTCAGGTTGCCCGAGAGACTCTGACGGAGATAATGTATCTGACGATAAAGATCGCTGCCCGAATACGAAGCCTGGCACAGAAATTGATGCTTCAGGTTGCCCTCTTGTCACGAAATCGAGAGGTGTTCTCAAGGGTGTTACCTTTGGATCAGGAAGTACCGCTTTAACGTCGAATGCTCAACGGGTATTAGACGGCGTTGCCGCAGATCTTAAGGAATTTCCGGATGTTAAGATCGAAATTCAGGGGCATACAGATAATACCGGTAGTTCAGCAAGAAATACGACGCTTTCTCAAGAACGCGCGGAATCTGTGATGAGCTATTTAATCAACAAAGGGGTTGATGCCTCTAGAATGACAGCCAAAGGTTACGGTCCTGCTGTGCCCATAGCTGACAATAAAACACGTGAAGGTCGAGAATCTAACCGCCGCGTGGAAATTAAATGGTTGGACTAGTTATAAAGTAACGAAATAGTAAAAAGAGGGGGGTCACGAGTGTGATCCCTCTTTTTGTTTGGAGAGCTTATGCTTAAGGAATTTAAAGAGTTTGCGATCAAGGGTAATGCGATCGATTTGGCTGTGGGTGTTGTCATTGGGGGAGCTTTTGGCAAAATCGTAGCTTCGATTGTGTCCGACATCATTATGCCGCCACTTGGAATGATTTTGGGGAAAATAGATTTTTCCGAGATTGTTTTAGGCCCCATTAAAATTGGTTTGTTCATGAATGCTGTCATCAATTTTGTGATCATCGCATTTACTATTTTTTTGCTTGTTAAGCAGATCAATCGTCTAAAAAAACAGCCACCTCCACCGGCGCCGGCTGGACCATCAAACGAAGAGAAACTGTTGATGGAGATTAGGGATCTTTTAAAAAAGTAATATCAGCTGTTGATCGTTTTCTTGATCAAAAATGCCCACCTGTTAGACTCGGCCTATGACTGTTAACGAATTGATGAGTAGTGTCCATTCAATCGCCAAAGAAAAAGGCTGGTACGAAAAAGAACGACCCACACTTGAGGCCCATATGTTAATGGTGAGCGAGATCGCAGAAGCCACAGAGGAAGCGCGTCATAGTCACCCACCCGTTTATGTTCGGCGCGAAGGACAAATTATTGATGACCCAGCTCTCTTTGTTCAAGGAGAGAAACCCGAGGGGGAAGCGATTGAGCTTGTGGATGCGATGATTAGAATTGCTGACTACTTTGGCTCTAAAGGTTGGAATTTAGAAGAGTTATTAACATTAAAGATAAACTATAATAAAACACGATCGTTTCGACACGGAGGAAAAAAATACTAATGAATAGCTCAAAAGGAAATATTTTTGTAGGTATCGGACTTCTGTTTTTTACTTTGATGGCGAGAGCTCAGCAAATTCAACCAGGAGCGATAGAAGTTGGCCCGATGGTAGGGTATTCATTTTTGGGAGATTATGGGTCAGAGCTTCCAGATAGTGGTTTATTTTATGGGTTAAGAACAGGTATCTTTATGACAGAAAACGTTAGTTTTGAACCTACGTATCAATACTTAAAAACCCAAACTTCTGGTGTGCCCAGTGCAGATGTTGTCATGCATAGTGTACGTTTCAATTTAACGTATAATTTTTTACCTCAATTAAGAATTAATCCTTTGTTCACTGGTGGTTTAGGATGGAATCGCTATAAATCGGACACACCTATTAAATCGAACGATCTTGGTATTAACATAGGTCTTGGGGTTCGCGCGAAACTTGTTCAAAATATTAATATGCGAATTGATGGTCGTTATGAATTTGTTGAAACAGATTTTTCAGAGCGCGAACATAATTATGAGGGTGCTCTAAGTATCAATTATATTTTTGGTGGTGAATCTCCTGTGGATTCTGATGGTGATGGTATTAAGGATAAAAAAGATAGTTGCTCCGGTACACCACAAGGTGCAACAGTAGATGCAAAGGGTTGTCCTAGCGATGAAGACTCTGATGGCGTTTATGACGGTATTGATCAATGTGCCAAAACGTTCTCTGGTTTTAAAGTTGATACCAAGGGTTGTACGTTGGATACTGACCAAGACACCGTTCCAGACGGGCCTGACGAGTGTCCTGATACGCCAAAAGGCGCACCCGTTGATTCAAAGGGTTGTTCGAGAGATACTGACGGTGACAATGTTCCAGACTTTGTGGACAAGTGTCCTTCAACTCCGGAAGGAACGCGGGTAGATTCAACTGGATGCCCTCAAGATGCTGATCAAGACGGTATTTTAGATCATGTAGATATGTGCCCAAATACTAAAAAAGGAACCAAGGTTGATCCTCAGGGTTGTCCTTTGCTTATGAAGTCTAAAGGTGTTTTAAAGGGAGTTAATTTTTATTCTGGTAAATCAAAGCTAACGGTAGATTCATTGCGGATTTTGGATAGTGTTGCAAAAGAACTCAATGAATTTCCTAATGTTCGAGTAGAAGTCCAGGGTCATACCGACAGCGTTGGATCAGATGAAATCAATTTAAAAATTTCGCAACAGCGAGCTGATGCGGTATTGCAGTATTTGATATCAAAAGGCATTGACCCTTCTCGATTAATTTCCAAAGGATATGGAGAAACTTC
>JAGRAY010000112.1 GCA_020434375.1 Bdellovibrionales bacterium
AAGAAAAAAACAACTTCTTTACAACAATAATCCGAATGTTTTTTTTAGCACAAAATCTTATGAAGTTTGTCAAGTGAAGGTCTTTTCATCTACAATCGCAAAGTAGTTACTCATGAATCAAACTCAAAAGACGATATTTTCCATTCATTTAAAAAAAGCTACTGGAAAGCTGACTTTCATCAAAGATGAGATGAAAAAGGAAATTTTTTTTAAAAAAGGGCAACCTATCTACGTTGATTCAACTGTTCGAAGTGAGGCTTTGGGGCAAATTTTGTTAAAGGAAGGGCGAATTAGCGAAGAACAGTTTAAAAGTACACTTGATCTCATGATTAAAACAGGAAAGAGGCAAGGAGAGTGCCTGGCTGAACTAGGATATTTATCGGCTTATGAAATTTATCAGGCTTTGGAAACACAAATGGACAAGAAATTTCAAAACTGTCTGTTGATCGAAGATGCGGAGTCGGAATTCTTGGAAGGTGAAGATTTTATTCGTGAGGTTCCGGAGTTTCAGATCGATGTTTTTCATGTGATGTTAGACTATTTTGCTTTAACACTCGATTCAGACAGGATTCAGTCACTTCCCCTAGATGTAGCGTACAAAATGACTCCTGTGGGTAAAACCTATCTTAATAACGTGAAAATGCTTCCCCAAGAGTCTAAAATAGTAAGATTTTTGGATGGGAAAACGTCATTGGAAGATCTTTTGAATCGCGTTGATGGAGACCATGACTTTACAAGATTGTTTATTACAGTGTTACTAGGGCTTAAGTTTGTTGATAAAGCAAACCTTCAAAAGGTTAGCTTTTCAAAACCACTTGAAAAGCCCATTGAGGAGAAAAAGGCACCAAAAGATGCACCAAAATCGGTTGATGAATCCAAAAAATCGGTGGATAAACAAAATACGTCGCCGATTTATATGTGGGCCATCAAATTAGGAAAACCCTTGCAGGATATGCTCGATATTAAGCCGAGAATGACAAAAGCTCAGATACAGAGAAATTTCGACAAAATTGTAAGAGAGTTGAGTTTGGATCAGATTGAAAAGCAATATCAAGCCAAAGAAAGAGAAATTGCGCAGTCAGTTTTGGATCGATTGTCGATGGCTTTAGCGGTTTTTACAAATGATGCCTTGATTAAGTTATATATGAATTCACAGGCGCAAAAAGACAAAAAAGAGATTCCACCTAAGATTTTGTCAGAGGTTCACATCCAAAAATCGAAGGTTTTTCTCTTAAATAAGGATTTTGCGCGCACTATTGTAGAAATTCAAAAAGCCATAGATATAGACGCGAAGGAGCCATCTTATTTTGTCATGATGTCTGACTGTCTATTAAAGCAATCTGCTCATGAAAATATTGAATATCCTAGAGCCATTGTTGATAATTTAAAAAAGGCCATTGAACTAGACCCAAATTATCTAGATGCGTTTTTTGAACTCGGCACTTTTTATAAAATGACCAAAGATATGGAAAAAGCTAGGGACTATTTTTCAAAATGTGTTGACTTGAACCCAAATCATGCGCAGGCGAACTCAGAGTTAAGATTGTTGAATCGCAGGATTGCTGAAAACAAAAAAGCATCCGGAGCACTTTTTTCAGGGCTTTTTAAGTCCAAAAAAAAATGACTCCTAGTTGTTTTTCGGAATCTGCTTTTCCTGTATATGTCTTGTCGATTATTTCAAAACTGGAACGTCACGGTTATAGCGCGTTTGTTGTTGGCGGGTGTCTTCGAGATCTTTTTCTAGGTATTGAGCCCAAAGACTGGGATATTGCGACGAGTGCGACCCCGACAAAGGTGCAGAGCTTTTTTAAAAAAAATATTCCAACAGGATTAAAATATGGCACCATTACGGTTGTGATGGGACGAAACCATGTTCAGGTGACCACCTATCGCACAGAAGGCGCATATCTAGGTCATCGAAAACCAACTGACGTCAGTTATGAAACATCCATCGAAAAAGATCTCTCTCGACGAGATTTTACAATGAATGCTATGGCTTGGAATTCAAAGGTAGAACTCTTGGATCCATTTCATGGAATAAGAGACTTAAGAAAAAAATGTCTTAAAACCGTGGGTTCGCCTAAGATTCGCTTTAATGAGGACGCGCTTCGCTTGATAAGAGCAGGACGCTTTATTTCGTGCTTTAACTTGAAGCCAGACCGTCTGTTGACAATAGGAGCAAAGGCAACCAAAAATGCACTTGGAATAATCTCTAAGGAACGTATTACCGATGAGCTTAACAAGCTTTTAATGGGAGCTTGGCCAGGGAAGGGAGTTTCTTGGCTATTGCAGGTTGATGCGTTTGATATCCTGTTTGGCTCTCAAATCAAATTTTCAGATCAACACAGGAGGGCCTTAGAAAGGGCGATCCAATTAGAAACTTTGAGTCTAGAAGGTCGTATAACACTTCTTTTTTATTACTTTACGTTGAGCACCGGTCATTCTCTTGCGTTTTTCTTGAAGACCGTCCGTTTTTCGAATCTGACCAAAGATATAGTACGGCGATTATTTTTGTTTTCGACTTTAAATACTCAAATGGAAGATCGCGAACTGAGAGCGGTCTTAGTTCAAGTTGGCTCAAGTACGTTTCCGGCACTAATGGCTGTCTACGAAGCGTTTTTATATGGCAAATATGGCCGTCGGGTTCCAAAGTCCGAACGCGATATGACCATAAGACTGAGAGCGATGTCGAAAGAACCTATCTATAAGCTCGCAATCAATGGAATCGATATTCAAAGGTGCTTGAATTTGTCTGAGGGAGAAAAAATTGGTTATTATCTCAATAGGTTACATGAAGCAGTTCTTGAGAATCCAAAACTAAACAATAAACCTCGCTTAAAACGCCTTCTTCTAAGCATTTCTTCTTAAAGCGTACTGTGATAATCAATGGTCGATGAAGGTAGGCATCTTGGCAGCGGTCCTGTGTTTGATCGGAGTCGTCTCTTGTTCTAGAGTCGCAGAAGAAGAACGCCACGTCGACCAGGAATTCGCTAATCTTTGTCTTGCTTATGAGGCTATCGCAATGTTTTCACTCTCAAATCATATCGAAAAAACTTCGGATGACTTCGCATTATTGCGCTCGAATGCGCTACGCCAGAGCTTAGAGAAGAATATGATCAAAGTTTCGGAAAGTGAATCTTCTCAATTGTCATGCGAGTCTATTGAACAAGCTTTGGAAAAGTCTGGAAATGTGACCAAGAAAGCGTTTTATATTCAGACGTTAGAAGGTTTTGTTTCATCTCTGGATCCACACTCTAGATACGTTTCGGAGGATCGTTATGAAGATTACAAAAATTATCAGAAAAATAAGAGAAAATCCTACGGTGTAACGTTCGACTTTCATTTCCGGAATCATTTCCTGCCCCTAAAGGAGCTTTCCGTCAAAGAAGTTTTAACAGATGAAGCGAAGCGATATTTGGCGGCAGGAGATCATGTTTTGGCGATCAATAATATTCCTATCAAGGATCATTATCTTAAGGATTTCTCCGAAATGTTTGAAGATCAAAAGAGTACGATCACTTTAGAGGTTGAAGACAAGGGCAAAATTACTCTAGGTCGCACGGACTACAACATTCCGCCTATTCGATTCAAAGTTCTGGACGACGATGACCAACGTTACTTCTATATAGGATTAAGAAACTTTGGCGAAGGGATGACCGACTATTTTGAGAAACACTATGGAAGTTTGTATAACAAAAACACGACAGATGGTGTCATTGTTGATTTGCGTGGGAACCCTGGAGGTCTTCTGCTTGAATCTATACGATTTTTGTCCCATCTCACTCAACAAAGATTGTCGGTTCAAACTGTGGGACCAATCAATAAACCTCAAGTATCAGCAAGGTATAGTTTGAACCGCAACTATATTGTAGAGCCAAAAAGCACATTTCAAGATTTACCGATAGGCATTCAAATCGATCCCAATACTGCGAGCGCGGCAGAAATTCTAGCAGCAGCTTTAAAACCAACAAAAGCAGTCATTGTAGGGTACGATAGAACATTTGGTAAAGGCAATGGGCAACAGAGTTTAAGACTATCTACGCGAAATGGGTTGGGTGGTACCTTAAATCTTACAATGTTTAGATATTACCTAAATGCAGAAGATACACCTCAACTCCACGGTGTTGAACCTGAAGCAAAGATTTCAGATCCGGAACTTGAGGCATTTCTTCAAAATTTGAGAAAAGAAGATCCTTCATTGATTATTCACGAGAGTGATTATGAGAATGCAATTTCTATCAAACCGAACTCAATTCCGGGTGGAAAATTGCTTTCGGAAAACCACACGCTTGAACAAAAAACTTTCACTTGTGATTTTAGCCGTTCTGACTGCGAATTAGATACAACGATCATGGTTCTTGACTTTTTAAACAAGAGTTCATATTTCGAAGCTCTATGAAAACAAAAATACCCAACTGGCGCGAAAAACAACAACTTCTTTATGCCCAAAAACCTAATTTGAGCTCCTTGAAAGCAATTTTTGATTCATTGCTGACTCATGGTGCCTATGAGGAAGCCCTGGACTATTGCAAAAAACTGAAAGATAACGACTGCACTGGGAAACTTCGCCAAATTTCGATTGAGCAGGGTGATTTTTTCTTGCTTGAGGGTCTTGTTAAGGAAGGATTAACGAAAGCTGAGACGCAAGATTGGAAAAATCTAGCCAATGCTGCCAAATCGAAAGGTTTGGACAAATTTTACCATAGCGCAATGGCTAAAATAGATTCCAAAGAATAGCGCTTTGTGATTTACACGCTTGAGACCATAAGAGACATTCTTCCAAGTTGGACTCAAAACTTTACAAGGCTGGAATTGGAGGTTGGGGTTGGAAGAGGAAAGTACCTGCTTGAACTTTCAAAGCTCTATCCTCATGTTGGTTATATTGGTATTGAAAAATCAATCAAGTGGCTTAGGGTTGCCGATAAAAAGTTAGAAAGTCAAAAACTTTCGAACATACTTCTTCTGAATGGATACGTAGAGCCATTTTTTTCGGAGTATGCACAGGACGAGCAGTTTGAGCAAATTCACATCTTATTTTCTGACCCTTGGCCTAAGCGCCGCCATTGGAAACGCAGAATATTTCAATCTAAACTCATGCTTGAACTTTGGCGAACCCTAAAGCCTTTGGGAGGTATTTACCTGGGAACTGACCATTTAGATTATTTTAAAGCAATCGAAAAACTATTTGTAAAGGATCTCTGTGAGCACTACGATTTCAAGCTGACGAATTCATTTGAACTTGTCACCAATTTTCAATCCAAATATCTAAAAGCTGGCAGGCAACTTTACTTCGCTAGGGCAATCAAAAAACAGTGCTACACTATGCCTTAGGTCAAAAGGTCATCGTCGGAAAGTGGACCTTCTTGGTCTGGAGAATATATTTTTCCATCTTGGAACCATCGTGCATATTTATCCCCAACAAAATACATTTTTCTCGGATCTACATTTTGAATGTGGTGCCATATTTCGTCAATTGTTCCCCCATGAATAACTGTTCGATAATATGGCGCTCCAAGATCTCTTATTTCATGAGGAATATGACGTTTGATTGCTATTAAATCACCAGGTTCTGAGTCAACAAGTTCATCGTCCACGTAAAGACCTTGTCCTTCGTGAATCCAATTATAATTAATACCGGGAGGATCTTGATGTTTCGGATAATTATTTAATGATCGAAACGATATATCGGCAATACAGATTTCTGGAATGATCTTTGAGATATGATCAAGAACGGTTTTGAGCCAATTCTTGTGATCCCATTGACCAAGCCCACCTTTTGTAAAATACTCACAAATATAAAATGGAAATCGGCGAGATCCCCGGTAGTCAGGAAAGCGTTCAAATGTTTTGTCTGTTTGATCAATAAGCTCGGTATACCCAGACCATTTGAAGTTACCAATAATTC
>JAGRAY010000113.1 GCA_020434375.1 Bdellovibrionales bacterium
TTGGGAGACGACAGGTTCAAGTTCGCTAACAGCTAAAAGGCCCTTCCAGCTTGGTGAAATTCCCTTCTCCAAGTTGATCAAAAACTGGGTCAATGCCTCTTCAGAAGAAATCTTATTTGAAACGTAGACCTTATTTATCGCACGATCCATGACCGCTTCGCCCGTGGATCTATCTTCATAATAGGAATCCAAAAATTCGCTCGGCATTTTGTTGGATGTAAGAATCGCTGACCTGAGAGCCGTCTTGATAACCTGATTTCCGGCAAACACTTCTCGTTCGTTTAGAATCGAAAGCAGCGCCGTAATAGTCTGAGGGTTTGCTTTATCTACCTCATCTAAAATAGCAAATACGAATTTTTGATTCGCAAGACTTGTTGAAACTTCAATTTCTTCTTTTCCTTCATTAAGTTGCTTTTCCACCTTAGGAAAGCCGATCAAAACGCCTTCAGGCAAGAGTTTATGGAACTGCAAAAGGAACCGATCAAATACTGTTGGTTTATCCATTTGCATACGTTGATACACTGCTTGTAAAAAATTTTGATCAGGCTGAATCGCATCTAACGTCGCCTTTACAAACATATCCACTTGATCTGCGTTTAATTTTTTAAGCTCTGATTTCAGAATCACTTCGGCGAGAGCTGTTTTTGCTCCCCCCGGAGGGCCAAACACGTAAAGATGATTGTCAGATAATATTCCAGTTAGGTGGGCTTCGATAGAATATTCAAGCTCAACGAATCGTTGTTTAAGGGCACGAATTTCGTAGCTCATCCAATCGTAATAACGAGAAACTCGCTCTCCAGTTTTTAAGTCGAGCATCTCACGTCTAAATTGCCGCTTTTCCCTCTCGCTTCTGGCAGGCAATAATTTTTCTGGGTTTGCAACTCGTGGGGCGTGATCTTGTTCAAAGTGTTGATTAAGAACGTTGGCGAATTGCTCAAGATCCTTTTTAATAGATTCAAGCTCAAGCCTTGTTCGCTCTTTTACAGTGCCTTTAGCAAGAAGCTGTTCAATGCCTTGATCCACCTCGAACTGCGGTCTTGATAGATCGATCTTATTGGCTTCAACAACAGTTTTGATTTTAGGAGCTAGGGCCGCAAACCCAGCATTATCCACAGACCAGTCGGTAAAATCCGGAGATTTAGATCTCAGTACCCAGCCATTATCTTTTTGAGTATAGACAAAATGAGTTTTTCCGTTCCCATCTTGAAGCAGAAGTTGACCCTCATAAGGATTATACTGAACGGCCATTTCGGATGTGACTCCATAAGGAGACGTAATTCTAATTCCATCCTGTGCTTCGGTGACAGTAAAGGTCTTAAGCCGTAAGCCCGCAGGCCCAGCATATAGTGCGCTTTGAGAAATTAGGCTCAAATCCTGGCGTCTTGGCGTAAGTCGCATTTGTTCAAAGGGCACGCCGTCCATGAGTTGTTTTGAAATCAAGGCCGCCTTAAATATTTGTACCAGCCTTCTTACGGAACGATTTGAAAATTGATTAGCAGGAAAATACTCAGAATCACTTTCGCCATATCTAACAGAAGCGCGCGATTGATCCGCTTTATTTGTGACGTATCGATCAAATTCACGGGCAATCATTACTATCTCAGCCATCATGTCGTCAGGAATTTTCACCTTAGCAATCAAAGAATCCAGCTCGCGAAGTGGTAAGCTGATTTTAAATTTGCCAGGATTCTTTACCAAATCATACATGGCCACGGTTTCTTTTGGGCTCATCTGTTGGTTCGGGATATGAATTTTGATCGCCATACGATCAAGGAGAGCCTCACCACTCGGGCGATCATTCAGGAAGCCTTGAATAAACTCACCAGTCGTTTTATTGGATGTGAACACACCGCTTGAAAGAACAGCGTCCACAACCTTCGCACCTAAAAATGCTTTTCGCTCATTAAGCACAGAAAGAAGAGCATTCAAAACTGCCGGATTTGATTTTTCAGCTTCGTCAGCAATTAAGAATAAAAATTTATCACCAACGAGAGAAGACTCAGTTTCAATTTCATATTTCCCGTCCTTCATCATGGAGGAAAACTTTTGAAAGCCTGAAATTTTTCCTTCACTAATGAGTTTATGGAATTGAAGGACAAAGACTTTCTTATCCTTTTCGGGAATTGCATTCAAAACGGACTGGAACATTAATCTTGAAAGGAAGGTCTTGGCACCCCCTGGTTCACCATTAATCCAGACAAATTCTTTAGCTAAAATCGCAGTAGTTAAGGCTTCGATGACCTGACCACGCCCATAAACACGTTGTTCAATTTGCTTTAAGGCTTGAACTGATTCTGACCAAGCATCACGAGTAGTCCTAGGACCGACACTCACTGATGATTGAACAGCACCACTCAGGAGGTCTACACATTTATTACTTGCGAATGCGACTTGAGCTTGAAAGACAAGTAGAGAGCTAATAAATAGGCCTCGACTCAAACTTCTCTTTAGTCGCAATTCTTTCATATAGTGATCTTCCTCGATTATAACTGTAACCATTTGTAGTTGTTCTTTTTGTAATAGATTCACGATCCATGCCAAAATCTCCAACCTATGGCTTAAGACGGCATATCTCTTGCTCAATTCTTGAAATATGTACAAAAAGTGTCGCTTTTTGCTCCTATTCTTATTGTCTTTCCCCCTGTGGTTGACCTCAATCACAGCAATGGCAAGTACCAATAAGTGTGCGGAATTACTCTCAGGTTTGGTCAATCATCCGCAAACTCAAGAGCAGCAATGGGCCGAACTATATAAGAAGTCTGACCTCTCTCCACGGCCACAAGTGTGGCTAAGGATTAGTCAGTTATTACAAAAAAATGTCACTCATCTTGAACATCCACTCGAATCCGCAGGCCAGAATCCAGATCGTATTGGTGACGCTTATAAGCGCATGTCCAATGAGCTTCCTGTTTTAAAGGAACTTCTGAATTTATCCTCTCAAATGGATCAAGGACGCATTTTAGCGCATTCCGACTTTATTCGAATAAAGCGCGCCGTCGCCAATCAATTGATCGCAATCGGCCAAAAACCAAACTCCGACCTTCAAGTCTTTGCGGCACTCGAAGCTCTTAGACTTATTTCAACTATAGAAACCAGAGTTGAATTTCCGAAGACCAAAGAAGAAATCCAAAAAGAAGAGCAGAAAAAACAGCAAGAAAAAGAAAAGGCCGAAAAAGAGAAAAAGAAGGAAGAAGAAACGGATGAACCGGAGCAAGAACCTGAATGGAATAAAACTCAAGATAAGTACAATCCTGAAAACAAAGACCTTGCAAACGATGGCAAAGGAAAGAAAAAGAACGTCGATATTGTTCTGACAAACGTCGATGTCTATAAGCGACTTCTACGACAAAAAATTTACGACCAGTTCAATTTAAAAGATTGGTCGTCTATACCTGTTGGGCGAGAAGCAATCAGTAGAGAAAATCAATTCACAAAGAAATTGATCATTAATCCGTTGGGTGAAACCAGTGTCGATGTGCCTCTGCCTTATGGTTATACACTAATTCCTGGAAAATATGCCGATCACCGAATTGTCGAAGTCGGACCCGGTGAATTCAAAGTGCAAGTACAATCAAAAAATTCAGTGACCATTGGCCTTTCACGCATTAAAAATGAAAACCATCTAGGGACACCACCAAGGGTTGCTAATCAACAAGAACTTGGATTCTGGCCGCAGCATTTACTTCTCTTTACTCAAAGCCTTAAAGGTTTGCCGCCGCTTGAGGCCGCCTCCCGACTTGAAAAATACATCGCAGAAGAAGGTGGATTTTTATATTACTCCAAGGGCGACAAGATCAGTGACGGCGATCTCACAAAAATTGATCAAAGATTCAATCAGCTCCTCACTCAAATGCCAAAGCCGATGGCAATGGCTAATGTCGGAGCCTTCAACTGCGACGGTGCTGCCTGGATTGGTGGTCTATTATTAAGAGATGTTTTAAATATCCCCGTGAGAATTGCCGGAGGGAGAACTTCGGCGGGAACAAAAACTATTGATCAAGAAAAATTTCATGTCGTGAAGTCTTCGGATCCGGCCCATGCATGGGTGGAAGTATTTTCTGGAACAGCTTGGGTGCCCTTCGATATGACTCCTAAGAACAATACTCCTGAAAGCCAATCATCACCTACTGATGTCGAGCGCGAAGAATCAAAACCTCCACAGCAAGGCTCAAAACAACCACCGAAGGACAGCCAACAGCCATCTAAAGGCAAAGGTGAGGGAGCCGAGAAAAAAGAGTCTGATAAGGGTGGCGAAAAAACCGGCGAGAAGGACGATAAAAAAGAAGTCAAAGATCCGAAAGAGCAGCAGGGCAAACGTGAAGAGGGGCGGCGCGAGCAGAACCAGGAAGGCGAAGATGCTCCCGGAGCCAAAAAAATTGATGACCTCATTAATGCAAAATCGACTCAAAGACGCCGAGGAGAGCAAAATCTAGGCTTAATTGATCGGGTCATTAAGAGAAATGAACTTATGCTACTGGAGCACCTAATCTATGAGGGCCATCAAACATCATTTCAAGTTGAAGCCAATACGGTTCTAGATTCACTCTCTGAAAATTCCAATTGGAAAAACGCGGTGGAAAGATCCAGAGGGAAAATATCTACCCTCATTCATGATTCAAAGTTTGCTAAGTTCGGAGGGCTTCAGAGCTTCCTTTCGGATATTCGAGTCGAGTTCAGTCAAAACAATGCCCGCGAAGCCAAACAGAAACTCGTAACTGTGCAAAGGCTTCTACTGGCTCTCGCTGAGTATCGAAGTTTAACAAAGCAAGAGACAGAAGCTCTTCATTCAATCGAAGGAATTATTCGAAACCTTGACCAAATTAAACATGACAATTCTAAAGAATATGACGCCGTTCAGGACCTTATTAAGAGTTTACCTGGGAATATCTCAAAGAACTGGCTCGCCAAGCAGTATGGCAAGGATTACGACCAACTTGGGTCCTCTGCCAATATTAAACTGGCTCAAGATATTACAAGCGGAAAAGTTAAACCGCTTCTGCAAATGGGCGCAGTGAGCGAGTTTGTGGACATGACCTTAAACTCCACACCAGAGCCTCAGTGGAAAGACGAACCGACTTTAAATAGAAGTCTTGCACCAAAACCGCGTCAGGACCTTATCATCACAAGAAGCCCCCTTGATTTTGCGAAAATGCTCTGGTCTTTGCGCCCTGGCGAACACATGTTCGCGCCTACGCTACAGGGCAGGCAATTTGCCATTGGAAGCCTCGAAACAAGGCGAGTGATCAGTCCGAAAAATCCTCTGGAGAGAAAAGTTTCCGTAATCTACTATGACGTTTCACCTTCAATGAATGGTCGTCCGATAGAGAGCCAAGATGCGCTTCTCATGGCCTTTGTGGACAAAGCACTTAGCGAGACTGACGCCATTGGAAGACCAAGGCATGAAATTTACTTGATCCCATTTAACGATAATCTTCTTCAGGGTGTTCACATTGCATCCCGTGAAGATGCACAAAACTTTCTGTCACGACGAATGAACATGCGAACTCAAACTTCTGGCTCAACGGATATTCAAAAGGCTGTTGAAAATTTCTATGACATCATTGCTACAAGCTATAGAAATAAATCCACCCAAGGCCGCGAGAAGCTCTTCCAAAAGGCGAACATGGTTCTTTTCACAGATGGCGGCTCCACAATCAACATGGAGCAGCTAGAGGCAAAGCGAAAAACCATTCCACGAGAGGTTCAGATTAATATGAACTTCGTAAGTATTGGTGATCAGGTTAACGAGACACTGAAAACTCTTTCACAGAACGACAAACTTGCTTCGGGTAAGCCCACGTTCAGAAAGATGGACTCGCAAATGATTGAGGCCGTTGGAACTATTTCTGCCGAATATAATCCCGATGCTTTTGCAAC
>JAGRAY010000114.1 GCA_020434375.1 Bdellovibrionales bacterium
ACTCCAATACTCGGAAGCTATTGCAAAAAATTTCGCCATCGAATGAGTTTACAGTGCTAGCGGATCAAATTGACGCTTTTCAAATTGAATATGGTTTTAAAACTAGTGGAGAGAATCCCCGGTTTACAAGAAACCCTAAAATTGTTTCAAAGGCATCTTTATCGGCTAAAAACAACCCCTCACCGTGTTACAAGCCCTTAAAAAACAACCTCAAATACATCCTCCTAAGACTCCGCATTCAAGGTGAAAATTTCGAGCGCCTTGCCTATTTATAATAGGGGCTCGCGTCGCCCCCTCTCATGGGCAAAGCCCATGGAGCCTCCCCCTCAGCGGCTTCGCCTTGGGTAGATTGGCTTTGAGACCCTATGGGGTGAAGTCGGGGACTTTGTTCCCGACGAGGGTCTGCGCCAAGTGTTACCTTCGATCGCACACGTAGAATGAATTATTCTGACTTTATTAATTTTTCTCGACTTGGGATCTACTTTAAGCAAATTTTTTTCTTTAATCTGCCCTAAAATTTGTTGAACCTCTCCAAACAGTTTTAAAATCTTGTGAGTAATTTTAAAAGGTGGTTTTTTATACTTTTCAGCCATATATGATAGCATCTATCCTATATTATCTTAGTGATAATATCAGTGAGCCACTCGAGTCTCCAAATCGAGAATTGGGCGCTGTACGCTTGATTCAAAATTCGAACTTGCGAGACAACAATTCTGAACCAGGCGTACGTCCCCGACGGGACACTCCAATTAGTATGCGTTATGCACCAAGGCCATTAAATTCTCCGAACTTCCTACATAATAGGAAAAGACATTGGTCGTTAAGTTAAACACGTAAGGATGACCATCCAATATGTTTCGCTTGAACCAGTTTAGATTTTCATCTTTGTATTTCTCTACGGTATATTTGTTTGTTGCCTCAACCTCACAAATTTGATCGATGGTCCTTTGTAAGTGATCTCCAGAATTAAGCTCACTAGCCTTTACCCATTTATTTTTCTCCACAAGATAAAAACGATGTTTTTCAGTGGCAGACACTTGTGATGAGATGTTTCCCGTGACAAATTTCACGTCGATTAAATCCTCATCTGGATCTGCCAAACCTCTATGCGCCTTGATAATTTGTGCCCAACAATCATAATGATAGTCTCGATCACTTGGCCAAATATGCGTCGTAGAAGCCAAAACGTACCGGTGTCTGGTTTCGTCGACAAAAGATGGACTATTGCCCTCGTCGAAAATCAAGGATATTTGTTCAAAACGAGCCTCAGTTTTGTCAGCATCCATGGTCTTGACACTGACATTTCCAAGAAAACACACCGGGCGCGATCTTTTATAATAATCTGGTATGCTTGGTAGATCTGATAAGTCTTTTTGTTGCTCAACAAATTCGTCGCTAAAATTAGTTCGTCCCATCTCGTTGAATCTTTTCTTAGGTTCATCGTCTAAATGTGCAAGAATTAATGCCTCATTTTCGAGCTTTCTCATCAACATTACTTGAGAACACAGAGGATAACCAAAGTAGTGTGTCATGTTCTCTATCATTGAATCCCTGTAATAACGTTTGATAGCTGCATCTGTACCGACGTCGCTTTGGGCAAATACGCTTGCGCTTGCCAACGTAAATAATATTGAAAATAAACATTTTTTCATAGTTTCCCCTTGATAAAGACTTATTTAAACTTAATTTTAGCAAAAACCACAAAATGGCACATTTTGTCAATAGTTTATGTTCCCAACTTCGTCAGTTTTGGGTGTTGTAAATTTCTGAAATCACGCGCCGCACACCTGGTTCAGAACTATGGGCTCTCAAGTTCGAATTTTGAGGCAGGGGGACAACCCTTAAACACAGCTCATACTTTTTAGCGTAAGAAGCTTCGACGAAAAGTTTGTCCGTCGATCTGAAATATTGCCCAATAAATACCTTTTTCTTTAATACTTGGTTTTACAATAAAACGCTGATGACCCGAAACTGAACCCTGAAATTGTTTTTCAAATATTTTTTCACCTCGACTGTTTTCAATAGTGAGATCTATCGACTCATTTGTGGCCTTTGTGCTCTCAACCCAAAACAAAAGCTGTTGACTAAATGGGTCAAAATACAGACTTTTTACGTTAATGTCGTTGCATTGCCATTCTTTATAGGTTTGAAGTAGTTCCGTGATCCGTGGATCAGAAATAACCAGAGGATCTTCACGAATACTGAAAGGATCGAACACCCCTAGTGTCCAAAAATTCCAAAAAGATGGCCCCGTAGTTTCCGCAAAAAGTGTATCTTTTGACATGAGTTCGGAAAATATATGTTTTAGTATTTTGTAACGTGATTCGATATATTTTTCTTTGTTGTCAGGTTGAACATTCTTATTAGGTTGACTCAGATCTCCACCCAAGCCGAACTCACCGATGTACATATCTTTTTCATGAAATGCAGATACTTTACAAATTCCATGTTTGTATTTTTTTTTGGTGTACCAATTGTTTTGTAAATATCTAAAGTGTTCTTCACTGGTTTTACGACTATCTGCGATGATATCGCGACTTAAATAATTGCGTAAATCAGATAATCTCATTTCGACTAAATTGGTTGTTTCTTTTTCTGATTTTGGAAGCCAACTCATGTAAGCACTGGGTGCAACATAATCAAATAAATCGACTAATTCATTAAGAGCCTGGCACTGATAGGGACTCTCATTTTTCAGTATGTCTGGAATTTTCGGACGCCAGTTGAGATTTGCGCCCAGTCGTATGTTAAGATACGGCATCAGCGTAGCAACTTCATTCTTAAGAAAATGGATATAGTTAGTCCATGCCTCAACCTCTGAATAAAATGAATACTCGAGTTCAGCAACAGGTAAAACATCTACGACTGTGTCCCTATTCACTCCCTCATCGATCTTTTGTCGTAAAAATTCTAAAAACTCTTTGAACATGACGTTGTGGTACTGTCGATCTGGAAGTACACGCAAATTTGCTCGCCAATAGACTTCCTCATCTGAACAAAGTGTATCTGCATGCTCAACATGCGGTAGATATATAAGGTGTAGGCCCGAATTCCATATATGCTCCAAGCACCGCGTGACTTCACCTTTCAAAAGAGTGTCCTCTCCTGAAAGCTTGTGATAATACTTGTCTAATCGAATTTGACGATCAGGATAATAGGTTTCTACCGCAAGAAACATGGGCGAAAGCGTTACAGCAGTAAAACCTTTTTTTACAGCGACAGCAATATCGTCTTCGCAATGACGATCTAATTCGCCTGGTTTACTCGCAGTGATCGTAAAGGCCATTAATGGAGATCCCTTTTCTTTAAAAGGGCACAAAAATCCCGCATTAACTTTTGAAAACGCTGCACAAAAAACCAAGCTAAGCAGTAGGCACCGCTTTGCTATCGACCATCCCCCACAAAACATGGCCTCAACTTAGCACATTTTTCAAAATTATGCGACGCAATATGTCGTGAATCGCGGGACGTCCGACTGGTTCGAAATTCGATCTTGAGAGCCCATAATTTTGCACAGGGTGTACGGCCTTCAATTTCAATGGTCGGGGCGACTGGATTTGAACCAGCGACCTCTTGGTCCCGAACCAAGCACTCTACCAAGCTGAGCTACGCCCCGATCTTTCCTTGAATTTTGGATCTATTACACTATCGGTAAAAAACCAACAAATCACACGCAATAGCTACAATCTGGTACAATCAGTTAAATAATGCTTCAAATCATTCAGGTTGGAGTTTTGATTTTTGGGTTGTCGTTTTCTTTGGTCTTTGCACAGGGAGAGGAAGAAAGCAGCGGCTTTGATACCGATGAATATATCGAACTCGTCAACAAACTTAAAGAAATCCCTGCAGACCAGCAGATTGACCTGTTACGAGACTACCTAGGATCTCACCCCAATTCGATTTACCGTGCCGAAATCGAAGAAAACCTCAACAACCTCAACAAATATTTGGCTCGTGCGGATCCCTCAAAGCAAAAAGAACAACGAGACACAGAACTCTACCTTAAAGCTGTCGCTCTTTCACAAACTCTGCCCAAGAACCAACAATATGCACTTTGGGTTCAATTCTTAAAGGAAAACCCGCAAACGATTTATAAAAAGGACATTCTCTTCAAGTTGCAAGAACTACAGGGTCCTAGAACCCAGCAAAACGAAATACCGCGTTCGCAATCAAACATTGCCAATAGCAAAACAAAAGGAATTCCTGTGGTTAGACAACTTGCCTATAAAGATAAAGATAAGGCTGTTCTTTATGCCATCTTTCCAGGCTTGATCGTACCTGGCATTGCCCATTGGTACACGGGGGAACGGCTCATTGCAGGAATTTTGACCGCGCTTCGGGTCACCGGTTTAAGCATCGGTCTTTATGGACTGGTTCAACGAGAGTCCACACCAACTATTATTGGAGGCGTTATTGCAGGTTTTTCATACATGGGAGACATTGCTGATGCTCCTTTCTCTGTGGATCGATACAACGAAAACTTAGAAAAACAACACCCTCAGGTTTCGATTGGACCAACGTCTTTGCAACTAAGTTGGCGTTTTTAGAAAGTGCTTAGTTAAATCCGGAAAACCGATTCCAAAAATAGGATAGCTGTCCCCGGATTTAAAAACAGGTGTCAACGTTGACACTTCATGACGACCTGACAAATTTCCAAACGCTTGTTTTTACTAGATAAATACTCGGCAGACCATGTGGCACGACTTTTGCTTTTTATGCTATGGGAGACGATATGAATTTTAAAAATTACTTTTTAGTATTTATTGCATTTCTTTCAACTAGCACCACGTTGGCGAAAGAGTATAACTTAATTTTTGTTCAAGACACCGCTATGGAAATGAATCTAGATCGTATCATGTATGATACATTGGAAGATCTTGCAAAAGACCTTGCGGATGGGATTAACGAACATTACAAAAATACTGGCATGACGTTTTGCTGGAGCACAGACTCTATCTGGAAAAATCAAAACGACGTCGCAAAAAACCTTTTATCTCTGGATAAACAAAGAAAAGACAAAGAAAAAGATATTTATATCGCTATTGCAGGATCATCGTTTGGTGGGCAATCCAAAGATGACGGGGCATCATCTCATTTTTTACCTGTTGTTCTTATAAGACCGTCCTTTTGTAAAAACGATAATAAGTTTTATGTAAGTTCGTTGATTCACTCTGTTTCTCATGAAATCGGTCACGTCTTTGGTGCCGGACATCTCATTGAAGAAGATAAGCTGATGTCGCATCAATATCCATCATGTGGCAGCCAATCTCAGTTTAGTCCGAAGTCGATAAATTTTTTAAAAAAACAACAAAATATCGATTTTTCTAAACGCGCAAAGAATTTTACCGTCGGTACATTTGAAGCGTTTAAAAATGCTGGGTACGATACAAAACCTGACCAACTGCATCCTTATTATGATTCTGCGCACGCCTTTATTTTAGACCTCGCGTCCAAAAATGAAGCAACCGGCTTGGTTCAAGCATTGTCTGTTTTTCAAACTCTAGGTTTAGAAAAGGAGATGTGCTCCTTAATGCTTTATATCTCGCGAGCATATGCTGAAGAATTTAGTGATCTCAAGCAGGCTGCCCGTTTACTCAATAGCTATGCCAACTACTGTGCCAGTGATTTGTATTATCAGACGTACTTTCACTATCGATCAGCGCAATATTATCAGAGTCAAGGTGACTGGGATAAAGCAAATCAATCTATTAACCAAGCCATCAGCACTTTTTCAAGTATGTTTCGTATTGCCGATCCATCAACAAGAGGTGAAGAAATGAATACTTTTAAGACACTTCGAGAAGTTATCATTAGAAAGAAAAATTGAGGTGCCAGGCTACTTTTGGCATTGCACCACGTTACCAAAA
>JAGRAY010000115.1 GCA_020434375.1 Bdellovibrionales bacterium
TATCTTTGGAAGGTCCACTCCAGTTGAGTTGGATTTTACTCAGGTAGAAAAAAATTGAGGTAACGAAATGGCTCCAAAGAAAATACAAGCACTTGTAAAGCTCCAGGTACCTGCGGGTAAGGCGAATCCAGCCCCACCAATTGGACCAGCACTGGGACAGCATGGCGTAAATATCATGGAATTTTGTAAGGCGTTTAATGCGGCGACCCAGAAAATGGGAGACTCCATTATACCTGTCGTTATTACGATTTATGTGGATCGTAGTTTTACATTTATTATGAAAACGCCTCCCGCGTCAGATCTCTTAAAGAAGGCTGCTGGAATTCCGAAAGGTTCGGGTGTGCCACATAAAGAAAAAGTTGGAAAAGTAACGCTGAAACAAGTAGAAGACATTGCGAAACAGAAAATGCCAGATCTTACAGCAGCAAATTTGGAAGCAGCAATTAAAACCATACGCGGAAGTGCGCGAAGTATGGGAATTGACGTTGTAGAATAGTCATTCGGGGTATTTATGGGAAAAATCGGAAAACGGTATAAAGAATTGTCTTCAAATGTTCAATCGAATAAGAGGTATCTTTTGGACGATGCTATTGAGGCAGTTCAAAAAGGGAAAAAATGTAAATTTGACGAATCGATTGACGTCGCTGTGCGACTAGGTATCGATCCAAAACAAGCCGACCAAGCTGTGAGAGGTGTTACAAAATTACCACATGGTACGGGTAAAACCATGCGAGTAGCGGTTTTAGCAAAAGGTGATAAAGCTAAAGAAGCGAGCGAAGCAGGTGCAGATGTTGTGGGCGATGATGATCTGTTGAAAAAAATTAAAGAAGGTTGGCTTGAATTCGATAGTTTGGTTGCAACGCCCGACATGATGTCTCATGTGGGAAAGATTGGTTCAATCTTGGGGCCAAGGGGATTAATGCCAAATCCAAAGTCTGGCACGGTTACGATGGATGTTGCTAAAGCCATTGCGGACATTAAGGCAGGCAAAATCGAGTTTAGGGCTGAGAAAGCAGGCATTATTCATGTCATTGCTGGAAAGGCTTCATTCTCGGCTGCACATTTGAAAGAAAATTTGATTTCGATTATTGAGTCGCTTCAAAAAGCGAAACCGTCTAGTTCAAAAGGGACCTACTTAAAGAGCGTCACAATATCAACAACGATGGGACCGGGAATTTCGGTTGATCCATCTAGTTTCGAGTTAAGGTAAAAAACTATGAGTGGACATAATAGAGCAATTAAAGAAACGGTTGTTGCGGATCTTACAAAGCAGCTTTCGTCAGTGCAAGCTGCAGTAGTCACGCATTGTACGGGTGTTACGGTTGAAAAAATGACTGAACTTCGAGAGAAGCTTAGAAAGGGCAATAGCCAAATAAAAGTTATTAAAAATACGATCGCAACTCGTGCGATCGAAGGTACTGAGTTGGATGTACTTAAAGATCATTTTAAGGGCCCTACGGCACTCGCTTATACCAGTGATGACCCGGTTGCCATGGCTAAGCTTATCATGACCTTTGCCGAGCAAAATGAGTCGTTTTCAATTAAGGCTGGAGTGCTAAACGGTGATCTTCTGGATGAGACTAAGGTGAAGTCTTTGGCTTCAACACCAAGTCGTGAGGTCTTGTTGGCAAGACTTGCAGGATCACTTCAGGCTCCTTATGCGGGATTGGTTTATAGTTTATCAGGAATACTTCGGAAGTTGGTGTATGCCCTCGACGCTGTCCGAAGAAAAAAAGAAGAAGAGCAGGGTTCATAATTTTAGGAGGAATATCTCATGGGTGAGAAAATGACAAAAGAGCAATTGGTTGAGTTCGTAGAAAATATGTCGGTTTTGGAGTTGAAAGAACTCGTCGATATGCTGGAAGAACGATTTGGTGTTTCTGCTGCTCCAGTGGCTGTTGCCGGTGCTGCTGGTGCTGGTGCCGCTGCCCCAGCTGCTGAAGAGAAAACCGATTTTACGGTGACACTCAAAGCAATTGGTGCAAATAAAATCAATGTGATTAAAGCGGTTCGTGCATTAACAGGTCTTGGTCTAAAAGAAGCTAAAGACTTAGTCGATGGCGCACCAAAGGCCGTTAAAGCAGGCGTTAACAAGGAAGAAGCTGACAAAATGAAAGCTGAACTTGAAAAAGAAGGCGCTACCGTAGAGGTTGCTTAATTACGTTGATACAAGTTCGGACCATTTTTTTAGTAACAAAATACGTAAGGAGTCTTTAGGATGTCATCCTTTTCTAGCCATTTGTATAGGCCAAGGAAGTCCTTTGCCAATATTAAACCTGTGATCACAGTTCCTAATTTGATTGATATTCAAAGAAGGTCCTATGAAAGCTTCCTCCAAAAGGATGTCAGAGATGAAAAAGACCGAAAAGAGGTAGGTCTTCATAGAGTCTTTAAATCGGTTTTTCCGATTAAAGACTTTAATGAAACTGCGTCGCTGGAATACGTATCTTATAAACTTGAAGATCCGAAGTACGACGTCGACGAGTGTCTACAAAGGGGTTTGACTTACGCCTGCCCACTTCGAGTTATTGTTAGATTGGTCGTTTGGGATACTTCTGAAGGCGCTGCTCCTGGATCGATTCGAGACGTAAAAGAGCAGGAAGTTTATTTTGGTGAAATTCCACTAATGACTGGCAGTGGAACGTTCATTGTAAATGGCACAGAACGCGTAGTTGTAAGTCAGTTGCATCGTTCTCCTGGCGTGTTCTTTGATAAAGAACACGGTGCGGTATCTAGAAGTAATATTCTTTATACGGCCAGAATGTTACCCTATAGAGGGTCTTGGTTAGATTTCGAATATGACCACCGAGATGTTGTCTATGTGCGAATTGATCGTAGAAGAAAAATGCCTGCCACTATTTTGTTGCGCGCCTTAGGTTACACAGAAGAAGAGCTTCTTAACTTTTTCTACGAATCAGAAGAGATTATGTTCACGAAGGACGGTTTACGAAAAAAAATCGTCTTAAGTTTGTTGCCTGGTCAAAAGGCCTGTAAGGATATTGTTCATCCCAAGACAGGTGAAGTTCTTGTAAAAAAAGACAAAAAATTTACTAAATTTTCAATACGAAAAATCCAAGACGCTGGCATTGAGGAAATTCCAACCGTCATTGAAGATTTAATTGGAAGAGTTTCAGCGTCGGATATTGTCGATCCCAAGACAGGTGAAGTTTTGTTGACGGTTAATCAGGAGCTTACCGAAGAAATTTTGGACCAGATCGAAAAGCGAGGCATTCAGAGCATCAATTTGTTGTATATTGATGGTATTAATATTAGTGGGGCTCTTCGTAATACGCTTGTAACAGATAAGATCTCCAGCCAAAATGAGTCATTGCTGGAAATTTACTCAAGATTGCGACCAGGAGATCCTCCAACTTTAGAAACTGCGACTGCATTTTTCGAAAGCTTATTCTTTAATCCTGAAAAATACGACTTGTCGGAAGTTGGGCGGTTAAAGATTAATCATAAATTTGGATTTGAAACCCCTTTGGATGTTCGAACGCTCCAAAAAGAAGACATTCTGCATACGGTGAAATATCTCATTGATCTTAAGAATGGTCAGGGTGTCACCGATGATATTGATCACTTAGGTAATCGACGTGTTCGAGCTGTTGGTGAGCTTGTGGAAATTCAATATCGAATCGGTCTTGTTCGCATGGAGCGAGCTATTAAAGAACGTATGAGTTTGCAGGACGTCGAAACATTGATGCCGCATGAACTTATTAATCCAAAACCTGTTTCAGCCGTGATTAAAGAGTTTTATGGTTCGAGTCAGCTATCTCAGTTCATGGATCAAACAAATCCACTTTCTGCCTTAACCCATAAGCGAAGACTTTCAGCTCTTGGACCAGGTGGTTTAACGCGTGATCGAGCAGGGTTTGAAGTTCGCGATGTTCATCCGACTCACTATGGAAGAATTTGTCCCGTAGAAACTCCGGAAGGTCCAAATATTGGACTGATAGCATCACTTTCGACTTTTGCGAGAGTGAACGATCATGGTTTCATTGAAACGCCGTATTGTCGCGTTGCCGATGGTAAAGTCTCTGCTGAAGTAGAATTTTTTACGGCACTTCAAGAGAAAAATCATGTCATTGCTCAGGCCAATGCAGTGATTGATGACAAGGGACGATTTGTGAACAACCTGGTTTCCGCACGAAAAGATGGTGAATTCATGACTGTGGATCCGTCGGAAGTCACGCTCATGGACGTATCGCCAAACCAACTTGTATCAGTTGCGGCGTCTCTTATTCCATTTTTGGAAAACGACGATGCGAACAGAGCTTTGATGGGGTCAAACATGCAACGTCAGGCCGTATCTCTGATGAAGACAGAAGCTCCTATTGTTGGCACTGGCATGGAGAGCATTGTGGCTCGTGATTCAGGGGCTGCTTTGGTCGCCATTAATGATGGCGTGGTTGAAAATGTTGACGCAGGAAGAATTGTTGTTCGATCCTCTGAAAAACGCTCTGCTGAGAGCGCAGGGCCTCGAGTCGATATTTATAGTCTTGTGAAGTATCAACGATCCAATCAAGGCACATGCATCAATCAAAAACCCCTCGTGGTAAAAGGTGATAAAGTGAAGCGAGGCGATGTCATCGCTGATGGACCTTCTACATCAAAGGGTGAGTTGGCTCTTGGTAAAAACGTGATCGTCGCTTTTATGCCTTGGTGTGGTTACAATTTTGAAGATTCAATTTTGCTTTCTGAGCGACTTGTTACGGAAGATGTTTTTACATCAGTACATATTGAAACCTTTGAAACATTTGCGAGAGATACAAAACTTGGGAAGGAAGAGATTACCAGAGACATTCCAAATGTTGGCGAAGAAGCGCTAATGGATTTGGATGAGTCAGGTATTATTCGTATTGGTGCTGAAGTTAAGCCTGGTGATGTTCTTGTTGGTAAAATTACGCCTAAAGGTGAAACTCAGTTATCACCTGAAGAAAAACTCTTGCGAGCAATCTTTGGCGACAAGGCTGGAGATGTAAAAGACACTTCTCTTCGTGTTCCTCCTGGAGCAACAGGGACGATTATTAATGTTCAAATTTTTTCTCGCGAAGGCGTTGAGAAAGATGCACGAGCAAAGTTTATCGAAGACATGGAAGTTAGAAAGTTTTTACAGGATCAAGAAGATCAAGTGAAAATCATTAAGGACTCTGCATACAACAGGATTCGAGAAATTCTAGTTGGAAAAACGTCTTCTGTGGACATGGAAAACGAAGCAGGTGAAAAGGTTCTTAAAAAAGGCGCTAAGATTACGGCAGATATCATTGATCAGATTCCAAAATTTCGATGGAAGGATATTTCTTTAACTAGTGCAGATGAAGCTGAAAAAGAAATTCACTTGGTTCTTGAAAGTCTTAAAGAACAAACCGAAGATATCAAGTATTACTTTAATGAGAAAATTGACCGACTTAAGAGAGGCGACGAGTTATTGCCAGGCGTTATTAAGATGGTTCGTGTTTTCATTGCTACGAAACGTAAGATCTCGGTTGGCGACAAGATGGCCGGTCGGCACGGAAATAAGGGTGTGGTTTCGCGGATAATGCCGAGCGAAGACATGCCTTATTTGGCTGATGGTACGCCCGTAGATATTGTTTTGAATCCTCTTGGCGTGCCATCTCGAATGAACGTTGGACAGATCCTTGAAACACATTTAGGCTGGGCTGGACGTTCACTAGGTGTTCAAATTCAGTCAATGCTTGATGACAAGTACGATGCTGAAAAGCTAAAGGCAACGCTCAAGAAGGTCTATAAGTCTAAGGACGACCATGCGGCCATAGAGGCATTGTCAAAAACTGAAATCATCAGAGCTGCTG
>JAGRAY010000116.1 GCA_020434375.1 Bdellovibrionales bacterium
ACCGCGGTTAGTACAAAAGCGAACCAAATCTTTATTTTCATAGTTCATTTTTATCGCACTTTAATCGTAGAGACAAACATCTATTATGGGGGCAGGCAAAGCCCCCTCAAACCGCTTCGCGGTTGGAAATTTCTCCAAAAGTACCCCGGGCGTCAGCCCGGGAGGTGCTCCTTCGGCCAGCGAAGCTGCAAAAGTAAATACTCCGGACGTAAGTCCGGAGAAATTTACGAAACTCTTATGACGTCGCCATTAGGTTGTATGATGAAATGACCTGACTCATTAAAGTGATAAATTTTTGGGCTACCCTTAGTGAACTGAAATCCTCGAATAAGAATATAGGGTGGCAACCTTTTCTCCTCGAGTTCTTGAAGGTCTAACTTTTGGAACATATATCCTGGATTTCGCCTGTTAAGGCTATCAATCGTAATGAAAGCTTGATCAATAGCATGTATTTCTAGGACATCTTGGTCTTCAAGGGTCAAATCATTGATCGTGATATTTTGTCCGTTTAAAATCAAAGTAGCATTTTCTTTAATAGTTCCAGATTTTATTTTTTCTTGAACCTCGTTCAGTGAAATCGCAAATCGAGGCGAAAAAACAATCTTAGGGCCTTTGCAGATCGGAATACCCAGTACTTTTTCCACTTTTGATCTACCAACGCTCATACCAGACAGTTCACATTTGACGCGACCTGATTCGTAGAAATCGTTTTCGGCGGAAACAGCGCACTCAGGAGGGAGCCCCAAAAGAAATTTATCCTTGGCAGTAGTTGGGTCATTTTTGTTTGCGGAAAAACACCATTCTCGATGGAACAGTGTAACACCTGTTTTCTCATCGCGATCAAATAACTTGGGAAGATCTTGCATCATACTTTCCAGGCGTGCAGGTGTTTGGAAAGTTTGCTCTGCTTCGTCTTCGTATTTTGGATTAATAAACTCTGGCACCTCTCCACCATGAGAGTCCAAATCTAAATTGTAAGTATGAAGGTTTGCTATGAGACAATTAACATTTCCTGGGAAGGGAGAGTATTGGTTATCGCCAGGGGAATCACCCTGACTATTGCCGGACTCTTTTAGGAGGCGATCTAAAACATTGTACTCAATGTTAAGGGTCTTTGTTTGAGATTGAAAGTTTAACTTTGCTATTGCTCCGGTTGTTTCTTTAGGAAATCTGCGAACAGCCATAAAGTTAAATTCAATTTGGTTTTGGATGGTTACACCCAAAAACGCTGCCAAGGCGTTAAACGCTTGAGCATTGGTGTCTTGTAAAAAGATAAGGTGTTTAAAACCTTGCGATTCCAATTGCCTTGCCAAGCCGGACTCAAACATTAATTTATGAATGTGGCCATGTCCACCAGGTTTAAAGATAACTCTATATGGTTTTTCCATGGCGAAGTGTCCATAACGATCCTTAACCGCCGGAACAGGATTTTGCTTAAGAAGCGTGACTTGGTCTCGTGAAAGCCCATAGTAGTGATGTTGTGCAAGGGTTTCTACTGTATGATTATGAGTGTCATCAGAGGTCATGATGATAAGAGGTATATGTGCCTTTGCCGACGAACGGGTTTCAACGGCTTTAATATAATCGATGGTATATTTCAAATAGGTAGTTTGGCAGATCATTTCAAAGGGGATATCAATTTTAATTCCAGGATAACCCAGGCGCTCTCCTAGACCCCCAGCAACTAAAACAAAAGCACTTTTCTGGAGATGCGACAGACCAATTTGTTCTGCACTTATATAGTCAGCACCAAAGTTTGATAGATCATAAGTTTCAGGCGCAGCTATTCCAGTATTTCGGAAAGGTTGAAGCCTTTTTTCTGGCGAAAGCAAAAGTGATTGAACTCTACTTATATATGAAGATAAGCCTCCCGAATAGTGGCTATCAAAGTCAATGAGTGTCTTCAAAAAAAAATTCTTTTCTTCCCTGTCTTGATCGATCGGGGTCCAGAATTCAAACAAATGAGTTTGATCGTTTTTTACAAGTTTGTTGATGATATCAAAGTACTTTGCGGTGAAAAATTCCTGCTTGATATGTTTTTTGAATTCATCAAACCTAGGATCCTTCAAGTTTGGATTTTCAAGAAGATCAATCATGAACTCTGACTTAATCATTTTTTGTGGCAATACTCTAGTTCAAAGCGTTTCACAAAAGGAATTTTATAAATTCTCTGGTTGGTGCACATGGCCTGTGATAACCAAGATTTATGACAGGACAATTTTCATTTGCGCGTACAGACGAGGGCCAAGACACATCTTTTTATTTAAAAATGGCCAACCGCCATGGTCTCATTTCAGGTGCAACCGGCACTGGAAAAACGATTACATTGCAGGTTTTGGCAGAAGCATTTTCTAAAAATGGTGTTCCGGTTTTTCTTTCCGATGTTAAAGGAGATCTTTCTGGTTTAGCTAAAGCTTGCCCACCGGGATCTAAAGCTTTTTCTCGCGTTGAAAAGCTTAAGCTTACTCAATTTCAACCCAGAGTATTTCCAACCGTGTTGTGGGATGTCTACGGCAAACGAGGATTGCCTTTGCGGACAACGGTTTCCGAAATGGGCCCCATTATGTTTTCAAGGCTACTCAATTTAAACAATACGCAAGAATCTGTTTTGCACTTGATTTTTAAGATTGCAGACGATGAAGGGCTATTGCTCCTAGATTTAAAAGATTTGCAAAGCGTCATGGCCTGGATTGGTGAAAAGACGTCAGATTTAAAATCTAAATATGGTCAGATTCACACGAGTACACTCTCGACGATTCAAAGACAGATATTTATTTTGAACGAGGCAGGAGGTCGCATTTTTTTTGGAGAGCCAGCTATAAATATTCATCATCTCATGCAAACCGACTTTTCAGGCCTGGGGCTCATTAATATTCTTGATGCGACAACACTGTTTCAAGACCCGAGAATGTATTCAACCTTCATGCTTTCGATGTTGTCGGACCTTTTTGAAGATCTTGACGAAGTGGGAGACCGGGAAAAACCTCGGCTCGTTTTCTTTTTTGATGAGGCGCATCTTTTGTT
Source organism: Bdellovibrionales bacterium (assembly GCA_020434375.1). Classification (GTDB taxonomy): domain Bacteria; phylum Bdellovibrionota_G; class JALEGL01; order JALEGL01; family JAGRAY01; genus JAGRAY01. Next base: position 3,025 of record JAGRAY010000116.1, read on the forward strand.
TAGGGGTTGTCCGCAGTTTTTGCAAGACAAGATTGAACAAGTGGTTCGTTTGATTCGATCAAAAGGTGTAGGAGTGTTTTTTGTGACACAAAACCCTCTCGACTTGCCTGCGCCTGTTTTGGGTCAACTTGGTTTAAAAGTTCAACATGCTCTTCGCGCTTTCACGCCTGCCGAACAAAAAGCCGTTAAAGCTGCAGCACAAGCATTTAGGGAAAATCCGACAATAGATACAGAAACTGCGATGACAGAGCTTGGCATTGGCGAGGCTTTGGTGTCAACCCTCGATGACGAGGGTAAACCAACTCAGGTTGAGCGCGTTTATATTTATCCACCAGAAAGTCAAATGGGTCCCATTGAGGATACTGAGCGCGCACAAAAAATAATGAATTCTCCTCTTGCGAGTCAATATCAAAATGATGTTGATCGAGAATCCGCCTATGAGATTTTGGCAAAGAGAGCTCAAGAAAAAATGGCGGAGCAGAACCAAATAGACCAAACAAGAAATGCTCCTTCAAAGGCGCGTCAAGGACAGTCGATTGGCGATGCATTTGTGAAGTCAACCGTTCGAACCATTGGATATGCCGTCGGCCGAGAAATAGTTCGAGGTGTTTTAGGGTCAATTCTAGGTAAACGAAGAAGATAAGAGGATTCTTATTCAGCTTATAGAGGCACTGGCCTAATATATAGGAGGCGTAAAAACTTTGAAAGTGTTTTGGATAACGTCAATTTTACCATAGCAAATAAGTTCGTCACTTGGTTTTAAAACGTCTTTTCCGCCAGGAATCATAATATTTCCTGTTTCACGCCGAATGGCTAAAATCAAAACTTGATCCTGTTTTAGGTGAACTTCGTCTAAGGGTTTATCTAAGTAGGGACAAGCATCAGAGAGAAGAATTCGTACGACACCGTAGCCTTCAGAAAAATGAAGCATTTCTTCAATAGGACTAATTCGAAAGAAATTTCTTTTTTCGAGTGAGTGCCGAATGCGATTGGTTAATTTTTTGGTCACGCCTTTAATGCTGGCAAGCTTATAGATAAAAAATAATCCGACAGAGAGAAGTGCCAAATTCACCAGAAGATTAACCGGATTTTTGGCAATAAGTGAAGTTGCGAGTGTGGCTATGACCGAAACGGATCCCACATGACCCAAAAGAATGAGTGCCGAAACAATGCGCCGCCGAGGAAGAAACTGCGTGATCTCCTCAGTTTCTTTTGTTGTAAATCCGGTGGTCGTAAAAGCAGACAGTGCTTGAAATGAGGCTTTTTCGGGATCCATGCCTGTAAGCTCCAAAGCAATTGAACCTACGCGTACGCACAAGATAGAGGCCAAAACAATAATAAGTAGTAATACTACTGAAGTCATAGAGAGTATGAGTTATAATGAGACTAAAAAACAACTGTCATAATCAAGGTTTAAGTATACTCAAAAACCCGCGCATATAGCAAGCCTTTGTTTTTATTGAGATTATTTAGATGGACTGACGATGGAGAGGTTTGGTATAGTGCGAGGCGTTAGAGTGATTCGATGTGCATCAAGGTGAGTTTAAAATAATGTGTCAGATACGTACCCTTCTCATTTGCTGTGCCTTGGTTTTGGGAGCTTGCTCGAAGGATCCCACTTCAGGAGACCAAAATTCTAAGCAGAAGGATGATAGTAGTGGGCTTTCCAAGGTGCCAGATTCCAACAAAAAACCAACGGGTGACAACGAGGAAACAAAATTTCCAGAACCCAGAGTAGTCCAAAAGCCAAAAATTGAGGGTCAGGAAGATAAAAAGAAAAAAGAGAATATCAAGTCAGATGGCTCGGGAGGGACCAACAGTAACTCGGAAAATCCTTCAACTGCAATTGACACTGATAGTAAAAATTCTAAGATGGATGACGCGACAATAGAAATCGAGGGTAAGCCAGAATCATCTTCGGGGGCAAGCTTGAACGAGAGTACGGGTCCTACCATCGAGGATTCAGAAAATGGAGACCAACCCAGAGATGATGAGAAGCTGATTCCCAAACATGACCCACCCGCGATGCTAGCAAAATTAACTTTTAAAGCGCCAGCGGGCAACCCCTATGGTTTTCGAATTGAAATATACGAGGTTTGTGAGGGGGATGCAGAAATATCAAGATCAGTTTATGCAGAGGCGAAATTCGCTGCCAATCAAGATAAGGCTGCCTCTGTCATTGAGATCCCAATCTACGACACGGGCGAATTCCGAATATTTGTCATTGAAGAAAAAACGCAATTGACTTATTTTCATAGCAAACTCAAAGTAGATTCAAGTGCGCTGAGGAATTCTGAGGCCCTAACTAAAAAAATAGTCATTCCAGATTATTGCAGCAGATTGAACCAGCTTGACAAAAACTTTACGAGATTACGGAAAGCGATACCTGAAACTGACGAAGATAGCTCTACTCCATATCTCGCGGAAGTGATCGATTGGGTTTCATACAATACATATTTTAACAGTCGTTCTTGTGTAGGTGAGACAAGAGGTATCTTTCGAATTAAGTACGTGGAAGGTAATAACGGAAATCATAAATACGAAGTTAGTATAAATGACCTCGATGATCGCGTTGGTGAAAAAGTATTTCAGCTTATTGCATATCGAAGATATCAAGACGGCGGATCAGACTTTGTATCAAAACAAAATTTGGCTACCCATAATAGGGTTCAAAGTATTCCAATTTCAGCAGATACTAAGAACATTAAGCTGTATTTTTCAGGGGGCACAACCAATGCATTGTATCAAAGTATCGAGC
>JAGRAY010000117.1 GCA_020434375.1 Bdellovibrionales bacterium
AGGAAATACTCCGGACACAAATCTGAAAAGATTTATATTTTAAATAATTTTTAAGGCTTTGATTTATCCCCACTAAGTACGTTATGATGGGGGCGTTGTAACCTTAGAGTAGGGGAAATTCACCATGTATGTATCGAAGCATTTTTTATGTTTTGTATGGCTTGTCTTGTCATCTTTATGCCAATCTCACGCGCAAGTTGATTTAAAAGCGCTGGAAAATGAACTCAAAGAATCTGCAATAAAGCACCAGGTCGTTAGCCTTGACCTTGATACGAATAACCCCTCTTTATCTTGCGAACAACAGGCCACACTTTCAACGAATCTAGCCGCCCTCAGCCGCAACTTTGCCTATGTTGTTTACACGCAAACGAGCCCAGAAATAATCCGTGCCAGTAAAGCCCATTGGCAAACCTTTTTCCAATTTCGATCCGCAACTCCAAGATTTTACCTCTTGAAACTCCACTACAACATCAAAGATTTAAGAAAAAGTCCGGTTCCTGCAACACAGGTTTTTCAATGGTGCAATCAGTCTGGATACATGACTTCTCAGTGTCAGAACCATATAAGAGGTATTGTTGGGCAGCTGGATGAAAGCAAAACAAAAAACGCATTAACAGAAGCAGTTGAAAACGCTCGAGCAAAGCTAAGCACTTGGACTAGGCTCATTGAGCTAAGTTCAAGCAATGACGATTTAGTCATACTCGAAACTGAAACGATTAAAGATATGATTGGAACCAATACTCAAATCCTTATTCTCGGCCCATGCAACGATTCGACTATGGTCAATGAAGAGTCAAGCTCTCAAGACACCACAAAACTAAGTAAAAAAAGAAGCCGTCGCCAAGAGCAATCAAGCGAACCTACAACACAAAAAATCGGATCTGTTCTTCTCTTCCACGATCAGCTACTAACTGTTTTCAACAATAATTACGAAGCAATTTCGGCGCATTGAAAGTGACGATACAAAAAAAGAGATGCAGTCATGTAAACCATGCGTTTTTGACCAAATAATTTGTATGACTACGATAGAATCCATCTGCTACAAGCTCTCGTCAATTTTCTTATTCAACATTTTTTTTAATATTGTAGCTCTCCGAAGCAAACAAGAGTTGTACTTTTAAGACTGATTATCAGGTGTTTGACTTGCTGAACACAGCTTGATATTGCATTATGTCATTTGTAGAGTTTAAGGGGAAGCAAGCATGAAATTTTACCACCGAATTATAGTAATATGTCTGATGTCATCAGCGGCATTGAGCCAGGGGAATCGTAAACAATATGGCATATTTCCTTCTGGCATTTACGCACCAACTGCCAAGTACATAGACCTCGAAATCATTCAACCTGGCCCTGAACATTACTTTGAGGAAGTCCGCTATATACAATTTGGAAAGCTCACTGATTTCAAAAAAATATTTAATGGCCAGCTTCCCAACCTACTAGAAAAAATAAGTAGTATAAATGACAAAATTTTTGAAGAAGCTTCCAATTTGAAGCCCGATTCCCCACCTAGTCCAAAGCTTATTCAATATCAAAAACAACTCAATGATCTTCAAAAGCAGGCGCATTCTATCGAAGAAAAAGCAACAAAATATTTTTTGGATGTTGAAAATGCAAAACTAGTTAAACCTAACAACACAAACGCTGAAACCTTTGTCGCTGTCGTCAAACGGCAGCTCAAACACTATGTCCAGTATCGTTACTGTGATGATGAAAAAATTATCAGAAATTATCCAGATGGTTCAACTGGAATGGAAGGAGCGGGTCATTTCATAGAATACAACCGTCTTCAATATAATAGTCGCTCAGAATATTTTTCTGAGATCGGGGCGGGGTTATGCGAGATCGATATTGTTGAGAGCGCTAGTGGTACTAGAGAATGCGCATACATACTGGGAAGAAAATATATATTCTTAGCTCCCTCTACCAAGGGATTGTTCCAAAGAGATAACTATGATGCACTATTTGCTGGCTTAGCAAGAGATACCGCTATTACGACAGCCTCACTTGCCGTTGTAGGTGCTCTTTTTCAGGCCGCGCGTATTGGCGTTTTGGCGCTTCGTATTGCCAACGTCATCGAACTTAAGAAAACTGGACACATCATTCAATTTATTCGAAAGACTTTGGCTTCGGCTCAAGCACTTAAAGATGCTGGATACTATATTGATGCTAGTCGAAAGATAGGTGCGATTGACTGGCTGGTTTCATTTTTGATTACCTCTGGCGTATCAATTGTTGTTTTGGATCCAATCTTAGATGAAATTTCTCCATCAAAACGAAGTGTTGTCGAAATACAAGCGTGGGAAAAATCTTATTTAAGTAGCTGGTATATGAGCAATACTCTAACCCAGTGGTTTAGATACTTTTCAGATTCATTTTGGGCAGAGAATATTCATCGCACGTCGTGGGAAGCTTGGAATGGTACCCACTCTGACTATCAGATAACAAGAAAATTTCGCCTGGATCTTCATAGCGATATCAATAGCTACGTTAAAACTGTACTAGAGTTTTTTTCCGATCCACGCATCAAAAAGCGACCACCAGCTAGTCAAAGATTCAATATACAAAAAGGCAAAATGGAAACATTAGATAAACGAATAGAACTATACGAAAATTTTGTTGATTGGCACTTTGAATATCAAGGTGTTGATTTGCCAGACATTTCCACGCCGCTGGCACCAGGCTATAGAAAATGACTTGACTCCCTCAACATACCGGACTATGAACTCAAATAATAAAAGGGGGAGTTAATCGTGAATCTGTTTTTCATTTTATTAAGTGTTTGGGGGTTGCTTAGCTCCAATATTTTCGCGCAAAGTATTCAAGGATACGACACTTTGGATGCTTATCTAGAAGCAGAAAATGAGCGCTTTGAGGCTTTAGTCGATCATATTGATGAAATGCGTCAATGTAAAGGCTCAGTCACATCTGACCTAATTTCAATACTTGAAAATGAAAAGTCGGTGGCCATCAAAACCGCATTGAAAACCGAGAGTTTGTGGACGATCGGGTGGTTTCTTATGGATATGTATGCCTCGAATAGAATTTTCGCCCCTCATATATCACTTTGGGATTTTAATCCTGCGAAACAGTCTAGTGAATTAGCCAAAAAGGTAGTCACAGTGCGAACATTAGCCCGAGTATCGTTCCCCGCAATTTTAGTGATAGCTGTTTGGCACGCACAAAATGATGGCATGAAAAAAATTGAGGAAGCTAAAAAACCTCTTAAGAAGTTTAGTGAACTAACCCGAAGTGAAATTGAGGACTCTTTAAAACAAGACGTATTTATCCAAGGAGGATTAGATCCGTTGGAAAGTGTTTTTTTTAGCTTCTCATGTGTCACTAAATAAATAGGCTTATCTACGATTTTTTTTGAAAGGGGAAATATAATGAGTTGGCAAAGAAGATATGTGTGGATGTTGATATTCCTAAATATTGCAGCCGTTTCGGCTCAGTCGCCCGAACAAACATCCGATGGCCGCAAGGCCTATATGACATATGGTGAACCTGGGGACTCGGAAGACACGAAACTCGACTTATATTTAGAAGATAAAAAAACTGAAGTACAGGCAGTTTTTAAACAAATAGCTGCGCTTCAGGCTTGTCCAAGCGGCGTAAGCTCGGATCGTCTATATAGACTTGAAAGTCAAGTCGACGATAAAAGGTTTTTGAACTACCACTCAGCTTCAGGGCTAATGCTTTGGATAGTCAGTGAGATGATTATTGATAGTAAACTCATGATGTATGATGTTCCGTTAACGCAGCTTCGTTGGTGGACAAAAAACGTTCCTTCACAAGCTCGAAGGTATGTAACGCTTAGAACCTTTATGAGAGTAAACATTCCAACACTTATTATCGCGGGTTACATAGTATCAAACAGCGGTGCGGAACAAAAACTTTCAGAAGAAAAACTCGTCATAAAAAAATACACTGAACTTCGGTATGATGAAATCATTGATATGATTAAAGTCGACATCCAAAACTTGGGCAATATTGAAAGTGTTCTTGAATTTTTGAATGACTTCTATTGTATTGATTGACTTTTTTGTATGTGATCACACAAAAAAGTCTCAAACGGGGGAAATCTTGAAAAGTAAAAATCGATATGTCATTTATGTACTCGCGATCGTCAACCTACTGTTAAGTGCAAGGAGTATAGCTCAAAACGAACGCAAGTATTACTTTTGCGACAATCATGAAATCATGATTGTCGCAGATGTTTCAGGTAGTATGCCCAAAGATTTGGCTGCTAAAGCCGCTTCGACAGTTATAGATACTTTGCTACAAATCAAGGAAAATAAACTAGGGAAAAAATATTTTTTTTCAATTGATTTACTTAAGTTTGCACGAAAAACGGAGCACGCGATTCAAGCGAATACCAACTTAGAGTCCGTCTCATTGTTTTTTGATGACCCTGACAATATGAGTTCGGTCGATGATGGTTCACTTACATATTTTTTCCCGGCGCTCACCCAAGCAAAGAAATGGCTTAACTCTTCCCAAAAACCACAAATGACGAGATCGATTGTTGTTTTGACGGACTCTCTGTTTAGGCAAAGTGCGCTCCAATATTATTATTTTGTGTTACAAATGAAGGCATTGGGTTTGTACGTAATTTATCACGAAGTCGGTGGAAGTGGATCATCGGATTTTAGTAAGTTAACCTCTAAAAGAGTACGAAATGAAAACGGTGCCTATTTCTCGTCCAATTTAAAACAGCTAGAAGACAATATTTTTCATTTTTTTAGTTGTCAGGTTTGAACTGACATAGGTAGTGCATTGTTGAAGAAATTGGGGGTTCAACAAATAATTACGAAGCAATTTCGGCGCGTTGAAGGTTATTTTGCACGGGGTTAGGTTTTCTCATTGACTCTCACCCGCAAATGCATAATATAAAACTTAGCTCTCTATATAGCGCGTGAGATAACTCGATGTTTTTGTCTCATTAGAGTGTTTTTTCGGGAGCCGTCGCTGACTGCGGAGTGCATGCCTGGCGCGATCAGGAAGCCAAAAGTGGTTATAATGGCGCCCACTTCGATTTTTTCGGAAGATAAAAACACGGTGTCTCACGGCACGTAATGGAGAGCTTTTTTTATGGCACTCCAAATAGACTCAACACATATCTACTGTACGTTCTGTGGTGCACATGCGCTTGAATCACCTTTGGTTCGATCCATTCATGGACTCTACTGCACTAACGAACATTGCTATTCACGTAGTATTAATGGCAATCTTGTTCCTGCTTCCATTTGCCCAAAATGTGAAGAAAATGCATTCTACTTTGAACCAGACGGAGACTTAGAAAAAGCCGCCTACCAATGCATTGCATGTGGGAACATCGATGCTGTCGATTAAATACGCCCCGAAATGGATTAAAATACTGTTTGGAATTTTACTGATATTACTTCCGGCCCTTTTTATGACCTTTGAAATTATGAATACGCAAGGTGTTCGATGCAGCGTGTGCATCGATTACCGGGGACGATCGGATTGCAAAGAAGCCACGGCATCCTCAAAAAAAGACTGCCTGCAAACCGCCGTTGATAACGCATGTGCATTGATTTCATCTGGCATGACTGAATCGATTCAATGTGCCAACACACCCCCCAGTAAAATCAAGTATTACTAGGGTGAAGGTGCCCAAACCCAGGGTTTCCGGGGCCATGTCCCGATCCCCTCACACTCTCTCAATTGATATATAGTATTTTAAGTTTTAGTTGATACTGCTTAAATTTTGGAAGATTGACGTATGGCGACTTGGAGCGTGGCGACG
>JAGRAY010000118.1 GCA_020434375.1 Bdellovibrionales bacterium
AGTGCCAAATCGGTCGCTTCCGAATCGAATGCGGTCAAAGTTAAAAAGCCAGAAGCGCCTACGAAAAAGAAAGTTGAAACAGTTGATGCTCCTGTTACGACAGGATCTTCAAAGGTTCTGAAAAAAGTAAAAATGACAGAGCCAGAGTTCAAAACGCCTATCATTTCAAGACCTCCTGAGGCCGAAAAAGTGCCAGAGTCGACGCCAGCACCTCAACCTGCAGAGGGCGCATCGAGGTATCGTAAAATAAAAGTAGTAGCTGAAAGCAGTGGCGATAAACCAGAATATGGTCTTGTTTCCAAGCCACAGCCAAATCAAGAGCCGGTTGCAAGTATTGGGAGAAAAGAAGTTATTGAAATTCGTGACTTTAATCGCCTGAATAAAGCGGCGATTCGAAAGAAAAAGGGTCCAGGACGCAAAGGAGCGTTTCCAGGAAAGAAAACTGAAATCACAACGCCCAAGGCTCAAAAGCGTATTATTCGTATTTCAGATGGGGTGACAGTTGCCGAGCTAGCAAAAAAAATGAGTGTTAAGGTCGGTGACGTCATTGCTCGGTTGATGGGAATGGGAATGGTCGTGACAATTAATCAAACGATAGATGTTGATACGGCTACACTTGTGTCCTCGGAATTTGGTTTTGAAATTGAAAATGTTTACGTGGCTCCCGAAGATCTTATTCATGAAGAGGAAAAGGCACAGGAGTCAAAACCGGAAGATCTTAAGACAAGACCTCCTGTTGTCACTGTTATGGGGCACGTCGATCACGGTAAAACAACACTTTTAGATCGTATTCGAAAAACCGATGTGGTTTCAGGAGAAGCTGGTGGAATTACGCAACATATTGGTGCGTATACTGTAAAAACGGAAAGTGGAAAATATGTAACATTCGTTGATACTCCAGGTCACGAAGCTTTTACGGCGATGCGTGCCAGGGGTGCTCAAGTAACTGATATCGTTATTTTGGTGGTTGCTGCTGACGATGGCGTGATGCCTCAAACGAAAGAGGCAATCAATCATGCGAAAAATGCCAATGTGCCAATCATCGTTGCGGTCAATAAAATGGACAAGCCGGGTGCTAATCTCGAAAAAATTAAAAAAACATTGACGGAGTTTTCCATGGTTCCCGAAGAATGGGGCGGAGATACCATCTATGTGCCTGTGTCCGCTAAGTCGGGTGATGGCGTTCCTCAACTTTTAGAATTTGCTTTATTACAGGCAGAAGTTTTAGATCTTAAGGCAAATCCAGATAGACAAGCTAGAGGAGTTGTGCTCGAGGCAAGCTTAGATAAGCAGCGTGGTATCGCAACAACTATTATCGTCCAGGAAGGCACTCTTAGAGAAGGCGATATTGTAGTAGCTGGAATGCACTATGGAAAAATTAGAGCCATGCGAGATGATAAAGGTTCAAAGATTCGCGAAGCGGGTCCGTCGCGGGCCGTTGAAATCATGGGCTTGTCTGGAGTGGCGAACGCAGCTGATAAGTTTATTGTAGTTAACGAAGAGAAACGTGCGAAACAAATTACAGAACTTAAGCAAAACCAAGTGCGACAGCAAGAACTCGCGAAAAGCAGTAAAGTGTCTCTGGATGACCTGTATCAAAAAATCGAATCGGGTGATGTTAAAGAACTTAAAATCATTGTGAAAGCTGACACGATCGGTTCGGTAGAAGTTCTTTCAAGTACTTTGCAAGACCTTTCAACTGCCAAAGTGTCTGTGAAAGTTATTCACGGTGCTGTAGGTGGAATTTCGGAAAATGATGTCATGCTTGCAACTGCTTCGGGTGCATTGATTGTTGCCTTTCACCTCAGACCCGATGCATCGGTTCGGAAAATTGCGGAACAACACGGCGTTGAGATCCGAACATACGATATTATCTATGAATTAACAGAAGATATGACAAAGGCCATGGAAGGATTACTTCAACCCACTAAGGTTGAAAAAGTCATTGGGCACGCCGAAATTAGAGAAGTTTTCAGTGTTCCCAAAGTCGGTGCTGTTGCAGGCTGCTATGTAACCAGTGGAAAGATTAATCGGGCTTCAGAGGTTCGACTCATTCGAGACAGTGTTCCAATTTATACGGGCAACTTAAAATCACTCAAGCGATTTAAAGACGATGTGCGCGAGGTTACAGAGGGATTGGAGTGTGGAATGGGTATTGAGAACTTCAACGACATTAAAGTGGGTGATATTATCGAGGCCTTTGAAGTAAAAGAGGTTCAAACGTCCATTAACTAAAGCGAGCGAGCTTTAGGTGATGATTGGACGTTGACCATGGTATGAAAACACACACACCCTATAAACGTGTCGATCGTATGGCGGATTTAATTCGTCAAATTGTCTCTGAGATTTTGATCACGCAAATTCACCACTGCAGCCTTGAAGGTGTAACGGTGACAGATGTTTCAGTGACCCCGGATCTAAAACATGCAAAAATTTATTTTTCTGTGATTCAAAGATCACAGGTAGATGAATCAAAAAAAATATTAGATCAGATTAGACCTACCGTACAAAAAAAACTCGCGTCTCAGCTGCACACTCGCTACACGCCTTCCATTAAATTCGTATTTGATAGTTCCTTGGAGTACGGTAACAAAATTAATACTTTGTTAGATAAGATTAAAGCAGATCGACCGATCCATGCAGATGAAGAATAACCAAGGTGGAGTTCTTTTGGTTAGCAAACCAAAAGGTCTTACTTCGTTTCAGGTTATCAAAAAAATAAAACATCATTTCAAATTTAGAAAAATTGGTCATATGGGAACTTTGGATCCAGATGCGTCTGGACTTTTAGTTATTTGTGTTGAACATGCAACAAAGATCGCCCAATATTTGATCGCAGAAGATAAAACTTACGTTGTAGATTTTCGACTGGGAGTTGAGTCCGATACCTTCGATAATCAAGGCGTCATGCGTGATGTCAGTAATCAAGAAATTAGCCAAGGCGCACTAGAACATGCTCTTGCTAAATTCCAGGGAGAAATTTCACAACAAGTTCCGATTTTTTCAGCAGTTAAAGTTGGAGGTCGAAAACTTTACGATTATGCTCGACAAGGAAAATCAGTAACTCCGCCGACAAAAAAAGTTCGCATCTATGAACTCCATTTGAAAAACTACTCCTATCCAGTCGGCCAATTTCAAGTTCGCTGCTCAAAGGGTACCTACATGAGGTCACTAGTGCATGACATTGGCCGAAAGCTAAATGTAGGAGGCGTTACTACAAATATCTTTCGTATCAAAAGTGGTACATTTTCTATTGAAGAAGCCACTTCACTCGATGATGTTTTGACATGGGATCACGGTCAAATGTGGACTAAATTGCAACCCATTCAAAATGCCCTTGCAGATTTATGCAGTGTAATCATTCCGGAGCATTTTTTACCGATGGTAATGAATGGCATGCCTCTGAGTTCGCGACAATTGGACTCATGTAATATAATTTACTCGAAAAAGTCAGAAGCTATGGTTTCGGAGCCAGCGTTATTAAGATGTTCAAAAGGCGTAAATCTAGCTTTGGGAGACCTCTATAAAGGACGTTCTTTTAAAATAACAAGACTACTCGTAGACACTCAGTAACACATTGAAAATAAAGGATAAATTGGCCCTATTTTCAATGCCTTGGTTGATTTTATGTGCAGGATATGCCATAGTGCGACCAATTTAAACGACAAAAATTTAAGAAAATAGGAAGCATATTGTGGAAGCAAAGGAAAAGATAATTTCAAAGTATCGTACTCACGATACAGATACCGGATCACCCGAGGTTCAGGTAGCCATATTAACACATCGAATTAGCGATTTAACGAATCACTGTAAGACGCATGGAAAAGATTTTCACTCAAGAAGAGGTCTTTTGAAAATGGTTGGAAGTCGCCGACGACTTTTAGATTATTTGCGCGGGGTAGATATGTCTCGATATCAAAAATTAATCGCAGATCTCGGTCTACGAAAATAAAATACTTAATCAAATCAGGAGAACAATCATGAAGAAAATTTCTATAGATTTTCACGGCCGACCCTTGTCCGTTGAAACCGGTAAATTAGGAAAACAAGCCAATGGAGCTGTGGTCGTCCAATATGGCGATACAGTGGTTTTTGTGACGGCAGTTTGTAGCCCCAAAGATTCAGAAAATAAGAGTTTCTTACCGCTATCGGTGGACTATTTTGAGCGTTTTTCTGCTGCGGGGAAAATACCTGGAGGATTTTTTAAACGAGAAGGTCGTCAAACTGAACGTGAGGTATTAGCTTCGCGATTGACCGATCGCCCTATTAGGCCGCTCTTCCCTAAAACCTATCGTCGAGACACACAAATTGTTGCGACAGTTTTCTCATACGATAAACAAAATGAGCCAGACGTATTGGCATTGCTTGGAGCCTCAGCAGCTCTCCATCTCTCAGAAATTCCAATTGCAGAACCCGTCGCAGCTGTTCGTATAGGTCGCGTTGAAGGTAAATGGAAATGCAATCCTACCATTTCAGAAATGGAAGAAAGCGACATTGACTTAACCATTGCTTGCACCAAAGACGCTGTAGTCATGGTCGAGGGCGAGGCTAAAGAAGCCAAGGAAGAAGATCTTTTAGAGGCGCTTCGCTTTGGATTTGATGCTTGTCAGCCTTTAATTACGCTACAGGAGGATCTTAGAAAAGCCGCTGGAAAAGAAAAACTTCCAGTTGCAGAAGCGGTAGAGAATCCACTTCTTGATAAAATCAAAGCTATGGTTGCTTCAGATTTAGAAGGTGCGCTAAAAATAAAAGAAAAAATGCCAAGATACAAAAAACTTGGAGAACTAAAACAGGCATTACTCAAGCAGCTTAAAGACAATCCTGAATACGAGAATTTAGAAGGAGAAATTTCAGAGACCTTTAGCCAAATTGTAAGTAGTGAAATTCGTAATAGAATTGTTAAACAAGATCAACGGATTGACGAGCGCGCAAGTAACACGGTTAGACCTATTTCCATAGAGATAGGCCTTCTTCCTCGAACTCACGGATCAGCTCTATTTACGAGAGGAGAAACTCAGGCTCTGGTCACAACAACGCTTGGAACCTCTGACGACGAACAAATTATAGATGCTCTTCAGGGAGAATCAAGAAGCAAGTTTATGCTCCATTATAACTTTCCTCCATTTTCAGTTGGTGAAGTAAAGCCTATGCGAGGTCCAGCCAGGCGAGAAATCGGTCACGGCGTGTTGGCACACAAGGCCATTAAGAAAGTACTGCCTGAAGGTGATTTTCCCTATACGATTCGAATCATCTCAGATGTTTTGGAATCTCATGGATCGTCTTCAATGGCGACTGTTTGTGGTGCGACGCTTTCATTAATGGATGCAGGTGTACCCATTAAATCTCCAGTAGCAGGCATTGCAATGGGACTTATCAAAGAAGGCGATAAGTTTACGGTTTTGTCAGATATTTCAGGAGACGAAGACCATATTGGAGATATGGATTTCAAGGTTGCTGGTACCAAAGACGGCGTTACAGCGGTTCAAATGGATATCAAAATATCTGGAATTAGCTGGGATATTTTTGCGCAGGCTTTAAAGCAGGCACGAGAAGGTCGACTTCATATTTTAGATAAAATGAATCAAGCAATCGCAGAACCTAATAAGGCGATGTCTGAGTTTGCCCCACGCATTGAAACCATCCAGGTCAAGCAAGATAAAATTCGAGAAATTATCGGGCCGGGCGGTAAAATGATTCGGTCAATCGTTGAAAAGACAGGTGCTAAAGTTGATATCGAAGATTCTGGCATTGTGACAATT
>JAGRAY010000119.1 GCA_020434375.1 Bdellovibrionales bacterium
AAAGTTAAAATCAGATCTTCGACGCAAAGTGGAGATTTTAAAGAGCTATCCAAACTCGCGCTTTGTCATTCATGCAGAATATAGCAAAAATGGCGTTATTCCTGAAAACAAAGCTGTTGCAAGCATTAAAGCAGATAGTGTTCAAGATCAGCTTTTGAGTCTCGGTGTTCCTCAATACTCTATTGAGAAAAAACTTGAAGCCAAAGAAAATGGTAAAACAGGTCGAGTGAACGTTCAAGTTCTTAAGAGATAAACATTCATAAATTGTATACTATGGTATTTTAAATTTTAGTTGATACTGCTTAAATTTTGGAAGATTGCCGTATGGCGACTTGGAGCGTAGCGACGGAGCCAGTAGGCAATTTCCAAAATTTACTCTGGTGTTTCAACGTATATTTAATTTAGTATAAATTGATCCACGCATTAACGGCGTGGATCAATTTACGTTTTAATCTAATCCAAGATAAGCTTTTTGAACATCAACATTGTTTAAGAGATCTGATGTAGGTCCGTGTAAAACAATATTTCCTGTTTCCAAAACGTAAGCACGATGTGCATGTTTGAGTGCCAGGTGGGCATTTTGCTCAACAATTAAAATGGAACACCCTTGCTTATGAATTTCATCGATCATTTCAAAAATTTGAAGAACAAGAAGAGGGGCTAAGCCAAGAGAGGGTTCATCGAGTAAAAGTAGCTTAGGTCGGGCCATGAGACTACGTGCTAAGGCTAGCATCTGTTGCTCTCCACCAGAAAGTGTTCCCGCATTCTGTTTTTTTCTTTCGGAAAGTCTCGGGAACATTGCATAAGCCTTTTCAAAATCTGAGCGAATTTCCACGTGGTCATGTCTTAAAAAACATCCCAGACTTAAATTCTCATGTACAGTAAGATCCCTGAAAATACCGCGTCCTTCTGGTACGTGTGCCAGTCCTTGTTTCACAATATTTTGTGGCGTAGCCTTAGTAATATCTGTGCTTTCAAATTGAATATTTCCGTTTCTTTTCTCAATGACCGATGAAATGGCGTGCAGCAGAGTTGTTTTTCCTGCCCCATTAGCACCGATGAGAGTCACAATTTAATTGTGATTAACATGAAGTGAAATCCCTTTAAGCGCATGGATATTTCCGTAATATACTTCTAAATTATCAACTTGCAGTAATGGGGTTGTCATGTCGGATTTCCAAGATAAGCCTCAACCACGTGAGGATTGTTCCGAATCTGACTTGGTGTTCCATCTGCAATAACTTCACCGTGATGTAAAACAATGATTCGATCACTGATTTTCATGACAAGTTTCATATCATGCTCAATAAGTAGAACTGTAATTTTAAATGTATCTCTGATGTGGTGAATTAATTTCAAAAGTGCTGATGTTTCAGCATTATTCATTCCTGCCGCTGGCTCATCCAAGAGTAAAATTTTAACGCCAGATGCTAACGCACGAACAATTTCTAGTTTTCGTTGTTCGCCGTAAGGTAAGTTTTTTGAGATATCATGCGCACGTTCAGCTAACCCAAAAACAGCAAGAAGCTCAAGGGCATCTTTTTCTGCTTTGGCTTCCTCCTCCACATAAGCAGGCGTATAAAATAACGAACCTAGCAATTTATAACAAAAAGCAAAGTGCTTGGCGATGATCACATTGTCTAAAACTGTCAAATCTTTAAATAGTCGAATGTTTTGAAAAGTTCGTGTAATCCCAATATTCGAAATGCGATGAGGATGCATACCAGTAAGATTTTTAGAATGAAATAAGATCGAACCTGATGTTGGACGGTATAGGCCGGAAATTATATTAAACACCGTTGTTTTCCCAGCTCCGTTGGGCCCTATTAAGCTTACAATCTCGTTAGAATAAACACTAAAGTCCACATTCATAAGCACTTGCAATCCACCAAAGGCAATTGACAAATTGTCGACCTTTAAAATAGCTTCTGCAGGCTGGGACATCATGATCGACGAAACGCTCCAAAGATCTTAAAGTCCCAAAGCTCTCTTTTTCCTAATAATCCAGAAGGGCGAGTCAGCATCATAACAATAAGTAAAGATGAGTATATAATCATTCTAAAATCAATTTGTGTAATTTGTTGAAGAGGCCTTAAAGCCTCTGGGAGAAACGTAAGAATGATCGCTGCTAGTGTTGCCCCGGAAAGACTTCCTAAGCCCCCAAGAACGATCATTATTAGAATCTCAAAAGATTTAATAAATCCAAATATTGATGGATTAATATAACTCAACTGATGAGCAAATAATGCCCCCGCGATACCTGCGAGAAAAGCACCTGACGTAAAAGAGATCACTTTGTATTTCGTAATATTAATGCCACAACTTTGTGCTGCAAGTTCATTTTCACGTATTGCAAGAAATGCACGGCCTATATAAGATTTCATCATACGATAAATAAATATGAGAGACAGGCCAACGGCTCCAGCTGTCCATATCAAGTCCGTGTTGTGAGGAATTTGAGGAAGCCCTCTTGCTCCGCCTACTGAATCCATGTTAAGTAGGATTACGCGAATCATTTCGCTAAAACCAAGTGTAACAATTGCCAGATAGTCGCCTTTGAGCCTCAAGGTTGGAAGACCAAGAATAAATCCAAAGAATCCCGCTAGACATCCTCCGGCTAAAATATTTAAAAGAAAGGCGAATGATTCAGGACCCGTCACAAATACTGAAAGATATGCAGAAGCGTAGGCACCGATCGCCATAAAGCCTGCATGTCCAAGTGAGAGTTGGCCCGTAATTCCTGAAATCAGGTTTAGTCCATTTGCTAAAATAATATTTATGCCTGAAAGAATGAGAAGTTGGCGCAAATAGGGTGATATATGAGTATGGATAAAACTTAAAACGACAAGAAAGACACCGAGAATCAAGTAAGCTTGTTGTCGTTTAAGGTATGTCCACATCTTTAGACTTTCTCTGGATGATACTTCCCGAAGAATCCAGATGGCTTTACCAACAGTATAATAATCAAAAATGCGAACGCAATAGCGTCTCTGTAGCTTGAAGACCAATATGCCGCAACCATTTCTTCAGACAAACCCATAATAAGACCTCCCAATACAGCACCCGGGAAATTACCAATTCCTCCTATAACCGCAGCAGAAAATGCCTTGATTCCAGGAACAATACCCATTAGAGGGTCAATTCGAGGGTAAACCGTGCCCACTAAAACTCCGGCAGCACCAGCCAGAGCCGCTCCCATAATAAAAGTTAGAGAGATGATCGTATTGGTAGGTAAACCTAAGAGATTGGCTACTTTGACGTCTTCGGAAACAGCTCTCATCGCTTGACCATACTTTGTTTTAAGAACTAGAAATCGCAAAAGTACCATTAAAATAAATGAAACTGAAAAAATGAGCACATGATAACTGTTAAGAGCAACTTCCCCCCATTGAACCAGATTCACGCTATTTAATATTTGAGGAAACACTTTAGGGTCTGGTCCAAAAATAAGTTGCGCACAATATTCTAAAAACAGTGAGATACCTATGGCAGTAATGAGAGATGTAATTCTTGGCGCTGAGCGGAGAGGGCGATATGCGATCCTCTCAATAAGGAAGCCCAAGAATGCACAAATAAACATCGATGATATCAGTACAATCCCAAAACTTGAGATCGACGGTTCATGTAAAAGTCCAAAAAAACGCGCTGCATAATATCCTACAAAAGCACCAATCATATACACATCACCATGTGCAAAGTTGATGAGTTTGAGGATTCCAAACACCATCGTGTACCCTAAGGCTATGAGTGCGTATATACTGCCTAAAGAAAGCCCATTAATACAGTGCTGGATGAATCCTTCCACGTTAACTGGGATCAATTGTCGTGACGTACTTTTGCTTTCCGTCTTCAATTTTTATAATAACGGCCGACTTAATAGGGTTTCGTTGGCTATTAAACGTAATGATTCCTGTGACCCCTTTTATTTTTGAAGTTTTTGCTAAAGCATCTCGTATATCTGTCCCTGCAAGGCTTTTTGAGTTTTTTAGTGCCTCGATCATGATAATACCCGAATCATATCCAAGAGCTGCTAGCGCGTCGGGAACTGTTCCATATTTTGCTTCGTATTCTTTAACAAAGCTTTGCACAAAAGGATCTTCTGCTTCAGGTGAGTAGTGGTTGGAAAAATACCCACCTTCAGTGGCTTTTCCACCAATTTCAAAGAGCTTTGGAGAATCCCAGCCGTCGCCACCTCCAAAGGGAACTTTAATACCTAATTCGCGTGCTTGCCTTAAAATAAGGCCCACGTCAGTATAGTAACCAGGTAAATATACAAACTCGGGTTTTGCGGATCTAATCGCAGTCAGCTGAGCTTTAAAATCCATGTCTCCAGCGCTATAAGATTGCTCCGAAATAATCTGACCACCCAGTTCTACAAACTTCTCTTTAAAAAATTGTGACAGGCCTATGCTATAATCATTTTTTACATCTTTGAAAATAGCGACTTTTTTCATCTTGAGGTTTTCAAAAACGAATCTAGCCAAGACAGGTCCTTGAAATGGGTCAATAAAGCTCGTTCTAAAAATAAAATCACCTAGTTCTGTCACCTTTGGATTCGTTGATGCTGTTGAAAGCATGGGAATTTTATTCGATTGGGCAATCGGAGCCATTGCAATTGATCTTGAACTTGCAACTTCTCCCAATACGGCGACCACATTGTCTTGTGTAATTAGTTTGGTGATAGCGATCGCGGATTCTTCCGGCTTACTCTGATTATCCAAAGTAATAAGTTTGAGTTTTTTGCCTAGAACCCCTCCCTCTTTGTTTTTTTGTTCAAAGGAAAGTTCAATAGCATTCTTGGTGGAGATCCCAAAAGTTGCTTCGGGCCCTGTAAGTGACAGCACAGCTCCAATGAGTATTGTATCATTCGTCTCTAAGTTTTGCTGAGAGCTCTTTTTTGATGTTTCACTGGATTGCTGCTGTTTTTTTGTACATCCTAAACTAAAGACAAAAATCAAGCTTACAAAAACATTGGTCAATATCGTGGCTACGGTCATATTTCTTCGCATTGGATTCCTCATCATAAAAAAAGGTGTTTAACTCCCCAAAACGCATATTATTGCCGTAAACATTAAGAAGGGTCAATGTTTACGGTCGTTTCAGTGAAGTTCTTGTCCGCTTCGCCAGTAAAAAAGAATTCTTCCTAGGCCGTTGAGCTTAGTTTCCATTCACTGCGAGGCGAGGGCTGTCGTGAGCCGAACCTGAATCGTTATCAGCCTTCTCGATGCGCATGCTATAAAAAGATCTGTATACGAATACCAGTGATATAGAGAAAAACACTGCAGCCAATATGGCGCTTGTTGTGCGAGACATCTCAATGGCTAATTCAACAGCCAGCAGTCCAAAAAGTGTTGTAAATTTAATAATAGGGTTCATAGCAACGGATGATGTATCTTTAAATGGGTCCCCAACAGTGTCTCCAACAACCGTGGCGTGATGCAAGGGAGTTCCTTTTTCTTTGAGTTCAACTTCCACAAGTTTTTTTGCGTTGTCCCAAGCTCCACCAGCATTAGCCATAAAGATTGCCTGATAGAGTCCAAAAATCGCAATAGAAATCAAATAACCAACAAAGAAGTAGGGTTCAAGGCATGCAAAAGCCAAGGTAATAAAAAATACCGTGAGAAAAATATTTAGCATGCCTTTTTGTGCATATTGGGTACAAATCGCAACCACACTTTTACTATCTTCAACTGAAGCCTTAGTGGTTGTGCCGTCTAGTTTAATATTTGACTTAATAAAC